>JAPFCT010000190.1 GCA_026169575.1 Faecalimonas sp. | reverse complement strand
CCTCACATTCAGGAACGCCATGTATTTGACTGCCAAAATCAATACGGCGAGCTTTGTCCGCAACAGGAAAAGGCATTGGAGGAACTGGGAATACCGCTTCCTGATCCGAGCAAGCCAAAAGGCAGACACAATAATCGCAAACAGACATTTGATGCAATGTGCAGAGAAATTTTATTTCAAATTTGTGAGCGTTATGATTTGCAGTTGGATTGTGAGCCAATCTACGGTGGAAAAGTCTATCTGGAGAAAAATGATTATATCATCGAAAAGCAGAAGCAGGTTATGGCAGAAAAGGAACAGGCACTTTCTGAAATTACAATGAAGCTGGAAGATGCGGAAGCTTTAGTGGAAGAAATTGCGGATACTGCCTATGAGAAAGCCTGTGAGGTCATTGCAGAAACAGTTTTTGTAGAAACACAGAAGCAGGATTTGGAGATTATAGAAAATTATCAGAAGTGGATTACAGAAGAAAGCAATGTTCCGGCGGATAAAAAATCTGCTATCAGTAAATCTCTGGATGCCCTGCAAAACAAAATGAAGAAAACTACAGGTAAGATTCTGAACAAAGTTTTAACTGCATTGAAGCTGCCGACTGTCAAAGAAAAGAACAAGTCTGTGGTAAAGGAAAAAGCAAAAGAATCGCTGCTTGCAAAATTGCAGCTTAACAAAGAACTTCTGAAAAAGGATGGTGATTCGGATAAGAAAATCAAACAAAAGAATATGGAACGCTAACAGGCACTTGTCATTTTCGGGGGAAATGTCAGGTGCTTTTTCTATGGGAGGGTTGAGCCATGAATGTATTTGAGGCAGTCAAGCAGTCTGTCACGACCAGACAGGCTGCGGAGATGTACGGAGTGAAAATCAGCAGAAATAACATGGTATCCTGCCCTTTTCACAATGACAGAACTCCAAGCATGAAAGTGGACAAGCGTTTTCATTGTTTCGGATGCGGAGCAGATGGAGATGTGATTGATTTTGTATCAAGGTTTTATGGGATCAGCAGTCTGGAAGCTGCACGAAAAACGGCTTCAGATTTTGGAATATCCTATGATAGCAAGCCTGTGAAAACAAAGCCGAAGAAAGTAGTCCGTAGAAAATCAGATGCACAGATCTATGCAGAAGCCAAGCAGCGTTGCTTTCGAGTTTTGTCAGATTACTACCATCTTCTGAAAAAATGGGAAGTTGATTATGCACCTGACATGGAAGATGAAACGTGGCATCCGTTGTTTATGGAATCCTTACAGAAAAAATCGTATCTGGAATATCTCTTGGATACGCTGTTGTTTGGAGAAATAGAAGAAAAAGCATTGCTTGTGATGGAATATGGGAAGGAGGTGGCATCACTTGAACAACGAATTTCAGAATTTGTCTGCACAGACGCAGAAAATGGCGTTGGAAGCAGCCAGTGATATGGAAAAACCGTGCAGTCCTGCTGAGCTCAGGGAACGCTTAGACCGAACAGAAAACGGCGGTATGAAGAACAGCATTAAAAATTGTCTTACCGTATTCCGTTTGGACGAAGTACTTCATAAAAGCATACGCTACAATCTTTTTACAGAGAAAACCGATATTGTGAAACCGCTATGGTGGCATAAGAGAAGTCCGGTGCTGAATGAAACAGATGTAAATTATCTGATGCTTTATCTGGAGGAGACCTACGGTCTGAGCGTAGAAACAAAAATAGCCAGAGCCATATCAATCATTGCAGACAAAAATAAGTATCATCCAATTCAGGAGCATCTGAAAAATGTAGTTTGGGACGGAGAGAAACGCATTGAAAATGCCCTGTCCCATTTCCTTGGTGCAGATAAGAATGAATACACCTGTGCTGCTATGCAGCTGTTTATGTTGGGAGCTATTCGCAGAATCTTTCATCCGGGATGTAAATTTGAAATGATGCTTTGCCTTGTAGGAGGACAAGGCGCTGGTAAGTCTACATTTTTCCGGTTTTTAGCAATTAAAGATGAATGGTTTACGGATGATCTGAAAAAGCTGGATGATGACAATGTGTTCCGTAAGATGCAGGGGCATTGGATTGTGGAAATGTCGGAGATGATTGCAACAGCCAATGCCAAAAGCATTGAGGACATTAAATCGTTCCTTAGCCGTCAAAAGGAAACTTATAAGATTCCCTATGATAAGCAGCCAGATGACAGGCTTCGTCAGTGCGTGTTTGGAGGTACATCCAACACCTTGGATTTTTTGCCCCTTGACCGTACCGGAAACCGGAGATTTCTTCCTGTCATGGTTTATCCGGAAAAGGCAGAGACACACATCATGGCAGATGAAAAGGCTTCAAGAGCCTATATCGAGCAGATGTGGGCGG
>JAPFCT010000055.1 GCA_026169575.1 Faecalimonas sp. | reverse complement strand
TTGGATGCTTCAGGGCATCTTCCACCTGCACATTCTGGAGATCTTCCCACCGTCTTCCGCGGAACGGACCGCCGGAGGCGGTCAGCAGGATCTTATGAAGCGCCCGCTCCTGCCCGCCCTGCAGAGACTGGAAAATGGCGCTGTGCTCACTGTCTACCGGGAGGATCGACACACCATGCTTCTTTGCAAGCGGCATGATGATATGTCCCGCAGTCACAAGCGTCTCCTTATTGGCAAGCGCGATATGCTTGCCGGCTTCGATCGCCGCGATCGTAGGACGGATCCCGATCATTCCGACGATCGCTGTCACCAGGATCTCCACCTCCGCAAGTGTGGACACTTCGATCAGCCCTTCCATGCCGGATACGATCTTCACATCAAGATCTCTGACCCGGTATGCCAGTTCCTTTGCGCGCTCTTCACTCCAGACCGCCACAAGCTTCGGGGAGAATTCCCGGATCTGTTCTTCCAGTCGTTCTATATTATTCCCCGCAGCAAGACCTGATACTTCCATATCCTTATTTTCTCTGACAACTTCCAGCGTCTGCGTCCCTATGGAACCTGTCGAGCCTAAAATTGCTATCTTTTTCATTTCATTCACCTACTTCATTATCGTCACAGCAAGGTAATAGATCACCGGCGCTGTGAAGATCACACTGTCAAACCGGTCAAGTACACCGCCGTGCCCCGGGATCAGTTTCCCGTAATCCTTGATGTCATGGTTTCTCTTGATCGCAGATGCGGCAAGGTCTCCCACCTGCGAGATCATTCCTCCGACCGCACAGATAAATGCATACGCTGCCGCACTTGCCTGCACATCCGGCGCAAAATAATTGATCGCTGCCGCATAGAGCGCCCCGAGAAGCGCTGCGCCGGCAATCCCGCCGATTCCGCCTTCCACCGACTTCTTCGGACTTAACTTCGGCGCCATCTTATGCTTTCCGATCAGCATCCCGACACAGTATGCACAAGTGTCACATCCCCAGGAACAGATAAATACAAGTCCCACAAGAAATGCCCCGTGTGTAAGCAGCCTTGTCTGATAGATATAGGAAAGCATCACTGCCACATAAAACATTCCAAAATAAGTCAGCATCACCTGCTCAGAGCGGTATTTCGGAAACGAAAATACATAAACCGCCATCAGAACGATCAAAAATAAGATCCCGATGCAGGTGATCTCATTCATCTGTCCGGCTGCAAATGCTCCCGGCGCTTTTCCTGCCGCCACTCTGTGAAGCAGGAAATAGTAAGCCACTGCTGCTACATATCCTGTCACACCGAGCAGTTTTTTATGCACATCTGCAATCTTATAAAGTTCACTCATTCCGATCAGACTGAGCACAAGAAGAATCCCAAATAAAATATCTCCTCCGCTGATGA
>JAPFCT010000355.1 GCA_026169575.1 Faecalimonas sp. | reverse complement strand
GCTATAAACAAGGTTTACAGTCAAGCATTTTTTCAAAACCACACCATTTTCCGCTGAATTTTTTCTTCATACCAGAGAAGGCAACCAAACAATACAACCTTTCAAGCGAATACTTGATACATAAAATATGATGGTGCACAAACTGACAATTTCTAATTTACACTATTCTATTTAATTCTCTACCGCCTGAATAGCCCCATATTTTGTATGTGGAAGATATTCTATTTTTAAATATTCATTTTTATCAACATATCCGGAAAATATAGTAATTTCTATTTCCTCGTCTGTCACTTTGTCATGTAGAAAAATACTTCTTCTTTCCGAAGGCAGATTCGCACCGCCATGAGCTTGTTCCGTGACATATCCTTCCGCATAGCAATACTGTTTATTTATGATATAAGGTAGATCCAAAACAAAATCTTTCAAATAGAAGATGCAAAAAATCGTAACTATCAGCAGAAGGCTATGAGCCAGTCGGAGAAATTTTATATCATTTTTTCCGGTATAATCTTTTTCTATCACTGCTTTATCAAAAAATATCGCATACACAAACTTTCTCTTTTTGATCAGATAAGCGATACAAACGATGAAAGCTATCACAAATAATGAAGCTCTTATAAATAATCGAACTATAGCAAAATCCATTCTGTCACCACCTGGTATTCTTATTTACAACGCTGCCTTTTTCCATTTTCTAATCTTCGTCCGAAAAGTTCCGAACGGCGCAACTGTATTAACGTGAATGAACTTGTAGACTTCCCATACCGCCGTTTTTGTAGCATCATCAGCCCACTTTCTCATGTGCGGCTGAAATAGTTCTTCCTCGCTCATGGAGTCAATCATTGTATGGATCAATGCAATATTTTCTTTTAATTGCTCTTTCAATTCTGCCAATGATAAATATGCGTAAGTATCTGTAAACCATTGATATAAACCGCCCAGCTGATTCCACTTAAACAGTTCTGATGGTGTCTGCACTTCCATTCCATGTTTTTCATCCTCTTCCCATTTCAAAACTAATGTCGTCCATCCCACCTGATAAGCAAGATTTTCTGCCGGAGTTCTGTCCACTTCGCTTACCCTCTTATCTTTTAACGTTTCCGGAATATCATCAAATTCGGAAATATACTTTTCAAAACTTTTATCGATTTCATTTTTTAATTCTTCTTTATCCTTGTATGTTCTCAAAACATCTTCTCCCTAAATTCCAATCTGTTTCCTAGTATGATATCTCTTCAAATTTATAATTGGATCAACACAAATAATAACACACTTAAAATCAGCATGAGCAAACCCGTTACAATAAATACAGCAGATACAGCACTTCCCAGAACCGGTCTGTCCACATAACATCTTTTCGGATGATTTGGGTTATAGTAAACAGACATCCTGCTGCCAATCGGCCACAGCTGTTCTGCTAATTGACGCAAGTTTGCAATAGATCCAATTTTTATATGCAGCCAGCCTTTTTCATCTTCATAAGCGCCTGACTGTACCTGTACGGATAATCCAGATATTCGTTTTATCAATATCCCACGAAATTTTTTCTTTGCTTTGTAATAATTACCATCCACAACATATTCTACAATTGGATTCATCCTTCCGCCACCTGGAAACTGATATTGCACAACAGTGCCTTCTATCTTTTTCGTACACTGCTTCATTTGCTTTTTTGTCACGATAGCTATCATCACTCCAGAAAAAATGAAAAGTACTCCCATCCCTCCAACCAATAAGAATCCTAACCATGCTATTTGTATTTTTGACATGACACCCTTCCTTTCCATAACCGGTAAATCAAACAAACAACGAGTGGAATTGCCCCGACCGCCCCGGCAAGTGTATAAACAGGCCAGGTAAGGAATCCGATGATCATTTTCGGAGCAGCTGAAGTCAGCCACTTTTTAGCGATATGGGAGAAAAATATCAGTCCCGCAGGTATCCCGGAAAAAAGCATTCCAAACGAAAGGATGCTCCGTGGAAATCCGATCGGTTCCGGAACCGGCATGTCTTGACTTGCCCAAAATGCAATATATTCGGGATCACTGACTTGTCTCATCTGCGTAACTGCCACAAAATAACCGATCACGCACCCTAAAATCAAAAATGTGAAAATGTATAAAATCTGTTTTAACTCCTTTTTCATACTGGATCGTCCTTTCCTTATCAGCACCAGCGAACCGGCATTTTACTCAGGTACCTCTATGGAATAACTCAGGCAGTCGCCTCTCTTATCGCTCTTTAAATCATTGTAATACCACATATAGGTCACTCTGCCATATTCATCAATTTCAATGACACCGTCCGGCTTTTGTCCTTCAATTTCTAATGTATAGATTTCTTTTTCATGCGCATATCCAAACACAAAACGAGTATCCGGATAGTTTGGATTTAAGTCTTGTTGAAAATCACTCAATGTTAAAATAGAATGAAGAAACTTATGAAAATCTGAGCTATATCTACTGTCCGGCTTCGCAGTAGCTTGTGTGGATGTGATAAACGCATAGCGTGTATTTCCATTTTGTATTTGCTTTTTTAAGCGTGCGAATACGAATCCCTGCACCGGATCATCATTTGTTCCCGCACGATAAAAAATCGTATCATACTGCTTGCCATTCCACCTATGAAAAATTTCATCCACATGGTTCAGAAAATCAGCAGGAACCTCAAGTTCTTCGTTTTCCGCTTTCAGAGGAGAATGTAAAATAGCTTGTTCAACAGAGTCATAATAGGTAAGTTCTGAATCATTTTTATCATAATCACTCATCGTAAATGCAACATACTTATCCTCTTTCTTTTCCTCCTCCGGAACATATGTATAACGTCCATTTTCAATGTGGTCGTCATATTCAAAATCAACAAATAGTCCAATCCCGATCAGAGCTGCAAAGATCAGAAAAACGATTCCAATCAGGATCAACAATATTTTCAGAAATTTTTTCATGGCATATCACTTCCTTGTCCATTTCAGATTTGAAATATCAGCGCTTTGGATTCAACTTCATATGACAATGACTTAAAAAATGCCAAAGTAGCTTTTAAAATCACTACAATCACGTTAAATCTTTTTTAATAACAGACTTATAATAATTACCAAAATCAGCTAATGCATCTAAAATAGGTAACATTTCCTTCCCTAACTCAGTCAGACTATATTCTACTCTTGGGGGCATTTCCCGATAATCATATCGATAAACAAGTCCATCATCCATCATCTGCCTGAGACTATCCGTAAGCACTTTCTGAGAGATTCCTTCCAAGTCTCTTTGCAGTTCATTAAACCGCCATGCTCTTATTTTTAAATTACGCAAAATAAGAAGTTTCCATTTTCCTCCAATAAGAGCTACTGCCGTTGCTACTGGGCAATCCGGAAGTTCATCTTTTGTTTTCATCTGCTATTCACCTCCGTGCTAAAAGAGTAACACATTTATATTTATATTCATAGTTATAAAAAAGTGCGTACTTGTTTTTGAATGTG
>JAPFCT010000067.1 GCA_026169575.1 Faecalimonas sp. | reverse complement strand
CGGCAAAGGTGGATGGCTGTCCGGAATATAAGATTTTTATCAATATTGTGATTCCGCTGATCAAACCAGTTCTTGTGTCACTTGTTGTTTTTACATTTGTGACTTCCTGGAATGACTTTATGTGGCCGCTTGTATCGACAACAGACTCTTCCATGTACACGCTGACCGTCGCATTGTCATTGTTAAAGACACAGTATCAGACGAATTACGGACTGATCCTGGCCGGGGCAACTGTATCCTTTATCTTCCCGTTCATCTTATATACATTTTTGCAGAAACAGTTTGTGGAAGGTATTGCACTTAGCGGAGTGAAAGGATAAAATAGACGAAAAAGATTCAGAGTGATGAGGCTCAGAAAGAGAGGAAGATCAATGAAGTATTTCAGAATCAAAATGGTATCTGCGATGGAAAAAGTGTTTGCGGATAAAGAACCATCGGGGGAGGGAAGCCTTGCGAAACTGACGGCGTTAAAAGGAGAGACCGTATCTTTTCAGATTGCTTATTACTGGGCGGGAAACGGAAAGGAGCGGGGAACGGCGGAGGTGATATCTCCGATCAAGGATCAGGTCAATGTCCGTCTTGTACAGCTTGTGCCGTGTGAATATCCGTGCCATATGAGCAGGGATGAAGATTATCTTACGACAGTGCCGGGACTGTATCCAGATCTGCTCACAAGGATCCCGGAACTTGGATTCCCGATGGTAAGCGGGCAGTGGAGAAGTCTGTGGATCGATGTAGAGATTCCTCAAAAGATGCAGGCGGGAGTGTATCCGCTGGAGATCCGTCTGACACATGGGGAAGATCTGATCGGAAAGCTGGAAATTTCCTGCGAAGTGATCGATCAGGTACTTCCAAAACTTCCGGTTCCGCGTACAGAATGGTTCCATACAGACTGCCTTGCAGACTACTATCATCTGGAAGTATTCTCAGATGCATACTGGGAAGTTGTAGAAAACTTTGTAAAGACAGCAGTAAAACGGAACTGCAACATGCTTCTGACACCGGTCTTTACTCCGCCGCTTGATACGGCAGTAGGAGGAGAGAGACGTACGGTACAGCTTGTAGATGTAAAAGCAGAGGGAGACCGGTACACATTTGGATTTGCAAATTTTGAAAAGTGGGTGAGTATGTGCCAGAGATGTGGGATTGAATATTTTGAGATCTCTCATTTATTCTCCCAGTGGGGAGCGGTTGCAGCTCCGAAGATCGTAGGAGAGAAGGACGGAGCGCTGGTGAAGCTGTTCGGATGGGACACAGATGCTTCCGGAGAGGTGTATAAAAATTTCCTGCACCAGTTTTTGACTGCGCTCAAAGAGGAGATTGACAAACTTGGAATCCGGGAGAACGTATATTTTCATATTTCTGATGAACCGCAGATGTCACAGATCGATTCTTACCGTGCGGCAAGGCAGGTTGTGGCAGAGGATTTAGAAGGCTGTATCATATTTGATGCGCTGTCTGATTATGATTTCTACAAGGAGGGACTTGTCAGCCAGCCGGTATGTGCGCTGGATCACATGGAGCCGTTCCTGGAAGACCGGCCGGAAAAACTATGGGGTTATTACTGTACCGGACAGTACCAGGATGTAT
>JAPFCT010000096.1 GCA_026169575.1 Faecalimonas sp. | reverse complement strand
GGGCATATGATGTGGGGATGGCCGGTTCCTGAGGTGCTGGAGAAAAATCATGTGGCAATGGGACTGATTCAGATGCTTCTGACGATTGCGGTGATGGTCATCAATCAGAAATTTTTTATCAGTGGATTTCAGAGTCTGTGGCACCGGGCGCCGAATATGGATACGCTTGTCGCGCTTGGTTCGGGCGCTTCATTTTTATACAGCACGTATGCGCTCTTTGCGATGACGGATGCACAGCTTCGCGGAGATATGGTGCAGGTTATGAAGTATATGCATGAATTTTATTTTGAGTCTGCGGCAATGATACTGGCTTTGATCACGGTAGGGAAAATGCTGGAGGCACGCTCGAAAGGAAAGACGACCGATGCGCTGAAGAGTCTGATGAGACTGGCGCCGAAGCATGCGGTCGTGATCCGCGATGGAAAGGAAGAACGTGTTTCCATCGAGCAGGTCCGGAAAGGGGATATCTTTCTTGTAAGACCGGGAGAAAATATTCCGGCAGACGGCAGAATCCTGGAAGGAAACAGTGCAGTCAATGAGGCGGCGCTCACGGGAGAAAGTATCCCGGTGGATAAAAAAGAAGGAGACCTGGTGTCGGCAGCAACAGTAAATCAGTCCGGCTTTCTGAAATGTGAGGCGACAAGAGTCGGGGAAGATACGACACTCTCTCAGATCATTCAGATGGTCAGTGATGCAGCGGCGACAAAGGCTCCGATCGCAAAAGTGGCGGATAAGGTGTCCGGCGTGTTTGTGCCGGTTGTCATGGCGGTCGCGGCAGTGACTGTCATTGTGTGGCTTCTGGCAGGGCAGAGCATTGGATTTGCACTGGCAAGAGGAATCGCGGTGCTCGTGATCAGCTGTCCGTGTGCACTGGGACTTGCAACGCCGGTGGCGATCATGGTCGGAAACGGAATGGGTGCAAAGCATGGAATTCTGTTTAAGACTGCGGTATCTCTGGAGGAGACCGGGAAGACAGAGATTGTTGCGCTTGACAAGACCGGGACGATCACAAATGGAAAGCCGGCAGTGACAGATATTCTTCCGTCAGATGGTGTGGCAGAGGAAGAACTTCTTGCATTTGCCTATGCGCTGGAACAAAAGAGTGAACATCCACTGGCGCATGCGGTTGTGCAGAGGGCAAAGAGCCAGGGGAATATCCCGTCATATTCTGTCAGTGATTTTCAGGCAGTTCCGGGAAATGGGCTGACCGGGACATGGCAGGGGATGAAGCTTGCCGGGGGAAATTTGAATTTTATCCGGGAGCAGGCCGAAATTTCTGAGAAGATGAAGCTGGCAGCAGAGCAGTTTGCAGGAGAAGGGGAGACCCCTCTGTTCTTTGCAAAAGAAGGAAAACTGGCAGGGGTTATTGCGGTGGCGGATGTGATTAAAGAAGACAGTCCGCAGGCAATCCGGGAATTGCAGAACATGGGGATCCACGTCGTGATGCTGACCGGGGACAATGAGCGGACGGCAAAAGCGATCGGAGCGCAGGCGGGTGTCGACGAGGTGATCGCGGGAGTTTTGCCGGAAGGAAAAGAAAGTACGATCCGGGCATTGAAAAAGAAGGGAAAAGTTGCTATGGTAGGAGATGGGATCAATGATGCTCCGGCGCTTACGAGAGCGGATATCGGGATCGCGATCGGTGCAGGGACAGATGTGGCGATCGATGCGGCAGATGTCGTGCTGATGAAGAGCAGATTAAGTGATGTTCCGGCGGCGATCCGGCTTAGCAGGGCAACATTGAGAAATATCCATGAGAATCTGTTCTGGGCATTTTTCTACAACGTGATTGGAATCCCACTGGCAGCAGGAGTATGGTATCCGCTGTTTGGCTGGAAGTTAAATCCGATGTTTGGAGCTGCGGCAATGAGCCTTTCAAGCTTCTGCGTTGTGACGAATGCACTCCGGCTGAATTTATTCCGGCTGGAAGATGCAGGAAAAGATAAAAAAAGAAACAGACACAAAAACCAAAAGAAAGAGGAGGAATTGATCATGCAGAAAACAATGAAGATTGAAGGAATGATGTGTGGACACTGTGAGGCGACCGTGAAGAAAACACTGGAGGCGATCCAGGGTGTCGAGGAGGCTGTTGTAAGTCATGAAGCAGGGACTGCGGTTGTGACACTCAGTGAGGAAGTTTTACCGGATGTTTTAAAAGAAGCTGTGGAGGCGAAGGATTACCAGGTGACAGAGATTCTCTAGAAGCAGAGGACGGACTGCAAAAAGAAAGATGAAGAAAGAAACAGAAAGCCGGGCAGGCAGTAAGGTGCTGTCCGGGGATCTGATCAGGAGGAGGCGTTTATGAAAGAGCAGGAGGAAATGATTTTAAACGAAGGGCAGAATAATACAACTCGGGCGGATAGTCAGACAGAAGAAAAGAAGCATAAGCGCAGAGTCCGCTATAAAGGAACACACCCGCGCAACTATCAGGAGAAGTATAAGGAGCTTCAGCCGGAAAAATATCCGGAAACGATCGAGAAAGTGATCCAGAAAGGGGGAACACCGGTTGGAATGCATATTTCCATCTGTGTGAAGGAAATCCTTGAATTTCTTCAGATCCAGCCGGGACAGAAAGGGCTTGACGCCACGCTTGGTTACGGAGGACATACGAAAGAAATGTTAAAATGCCTGCAGGGGCAGGGACATCTGTATGCGCTTGACGTGGACCCGATCGAGTCGGTCAAGACAAAAGAGCGGCTGGAAAAAGCTGGATACGGGGAGGAGATCCTGACAATCCGCCAGATGAATTTTGCTGATATTGACCAGATCGCGGCAGAGGCGGGACCGTTTGATTTTGTACTTGCAGACCTCGGGGTTTCATCGATGCAGATCGATAATCCGGAGAGAGGATTTACCTATAAAAAGGAAGGTCCGCTGGATCTCCGTCTGAATCCGCAGAAAGGGGTTCCGGCATCAGAGCGTCTGAAAGAGGTAACAGAAGAAGAGCTGGCAGGCATGCTGTGGGAAAATTCCGATGAGCCTTATGCGGAGGAGATCGCCGCTGTGGTGATGGAAACATTAAGAAAAGGGGAACCGGTAGAGACGACGACACAGCTTCAGAAGGCAATCATGGAGGCGCTTTCTTTTCTGCCGGAGAAGGAGCAGAAAGAGGCGGTAAAGAAATCGTGCCAGCGAACCTTTCAGGCGCTCCGGATCGATGTCAACAGTGAATTTGAGGTACTCTATGCTTTCATGGAGAAGCTTCCGGCAGCGCTCGCACCGGGAGGAAGAGTGGCCATCCTTACGTTCCACTCTGGGGAGGACCGGATCGTGAAAAAAGCCTTTAAGGAACTGAAAAAGGCAGGGATCTACAGCGAGATCGCCACGGATGTGATCCGTCCTTCCGCAGAAGAATGCAGCCGCAACAGCCGTGCACGTTCCACCAAGATGCGGTGGGCAGTCAGAGCAGAAGGGTAGCGGGAGCAATCAGGTCAGACATAGAAATGAAAATGATATAAAAATGGGAATGATATTTTAGCAGAAAAGGAAGGGATCTTTTATGGAACAGAGAACATTTGAAAAACTGGGGATCAGCACATCGCTTCTTGGATTTGGATGTATGAGATTTCCACTGACCGCAGATCAGAAGATTGATGAGGCAGAAGCTGAAAGAATGATCGACCGTGCGATCGCGGCAGGCGTCAATTACATTGATACTGCCTACCCGTACCACAATGGGGACAGTGAACCTTTCGTGGGAAGCGTGCTGGAAAAATACGACCGTGATTCTTACTACCTTGCCACAAAGCTGCCAATCTGGAAGCTGGATACGCTGGAAGATGCGAAAAAGATTTTTGAGGAGCAGATGGAGCGTCTGCACAAGGATTATGTGGATTTCTACCTGCTTCATGCGCTTGATCGTGCAAAATTTGAGAAAGTCAAAGCGCTTGGGATCATTCCGTATTTAGAGGAGATGCGTGCAGCAGGAAAGATCCGTTATCTTGGATTTTCTTTCCATGACGATTATGAAGTCTTTGAGGAGATCTTAAATTACTATCCATGGGATTTCTGTCAGATCCAGCTGAACTACATGGATACCGAGATCCAGGCAGGGCTGAAAGGATATCATCTGGCTGAGGAAAAAGGGATCCCGGTCATTGTTATGGAACCGGTCAAAGGAGGAATGCTTGCCTCCCTTCCGTCAGAGATTGAGGAAGAATTGGCAAAAGAACGAAAGCATGCAAGTGTGGCATCGTGGGCGCTTCGCTTTGTCGGAACACTTCCAAATGTAAAAGTAATCCTGAGCGGTATGAGCACGATGGAGCAGGTGGAAGATAATCTTGGTATTTTCGGACAGTTTGAGCCGTTGTCGGAGGCAGAGCAGCATCTGATCGGGCGCACAGCAGCCACACTGAAGGCGCGTGTGAAAAATGGCTGTACCGGATGTGCGTACTGTATGCCATGTCCGGCAGGCGTGGACATTCCGGGAAATTTCAGAATCTGGAATGATCAGGCAGTGTATCAGAATACAGAGCAGACAAAGAAGAAATGGGCTCAGATGGATGAGAAAGCGAAAGCAGACCAGTGCATCCGCTGTGGAAAATGTGAAAAAGTCTGTCCGCAGAAAATCTCAATCCGTGAGAATCTTCACCAGGCGGCAGAAGAACTGAATACATTATAGAATGTATTCAGAATGATCGGATGTGTTGTAAATCCTTTTGCATTAGCTATGGGGAGTGCCATGTCAAATGGCAGAAGGATCAAGATATGAGATAACAGGCGGGTCCTGCGCGGGAAAGATGATCTCCCGCGCAGGACTTTTTCTTTGTGTGCAGATACCATCTGGTCTTTCAGGAAAATTTCAAGGGAATCCCTTTCTATTTGCCAGGCAGGGATAATACATTTTGTGTGCAGGTTCCTTCTACCGTTCCGACCTGGCAGGTGCTGTCATAGGAGAGCGTACCGTCACACTGGATATGGTCTACGATACAGCCGTCCGTCAGAGTGATATTTTCAGCGCTGATCGTATCGCACTGAAGGCAGGCAGCTTCGAGCGTCGTGCATTCAATATTTTTTACCGTGCTGAGCTTTCGCTGTTTTGCAAACCGGAAGAAGCCAAAGTTGTTGCAGTTTGCTGAGAGGAAAGTGATCTTTTCTCCGAATAAGTCGTTTAAGGATGCAATTCCGCTGACCTCGACGAAATCTGCATTGACTTCACCAGAACTTTTGATAGAACCTGAAAGATAGATTTCATCCGCATAAATTTTTCCCTGCTGGTGGCAGGAGCCGCTGATCTTGAGGGAGTGTGCCCGGATATCTTTTTCGGAGTGGATGGAACCGCTGATATGGACTGTATTTACTTTCATGTCACTTTGTGAATGGATCGATCCGCTGATGTGCATTTCATTTCCCTCGAGGACAGAGTCCGGGCGCACCTTGCAGGAGCCGCTGACTTTGAGTGTCTCAAAGTTTACCGGACCTTCGATCGTACCGCTGCCGCTGATCTTGATGGAATCGTATTCTCCTTGTGTGATTTTTCCAGAACCGCTGATAGATGTATTCGTTTTCATAAAAATTGCCTCCTTGTTTGCGCAGTGCAAAAGACTGCCTGAAAATTTTGTTGAAATGTGTTGAAAAGTTTACCTGTTTTTGCCTGCCTCATCATCAAATGCAAAGGAAAACGTATCTTTGTATTTCAGTTTGATCTCGTTGCAGAGTTCCTGAAGCGAAATCTGAGAGAGGATCTTGATCCGCTGATCGAGTAAAAGCATTCCTTCCGGGGAAGGGTTGACAAGAAATATGGCATAAGGTTCTCTGTTTACGGAAAGAAGCAGGAACGTTGTCCGGATCTCTGTGATCTTGGCGGCGGTCACCGCCACATTTGGGATCAGGTCATGCAGTTCTGTTTCCTGGATCAGACCATGCTCTTTCCATCTGCAGAGTGTGATCATCACAAGCACTTCAATAAAGGTAAATGTGTCTTTGTCAAGTACGTCCATGAAATCTGCCGCGACACTGACATCGATCTCTGTAAAAGCTTCCAGCTCTTCCTCGGTGAAGATCCGGTTGGTGATCTCCGGGGAGAGGAGCTTTGCAAGCTCTTCGAGGGAATAGTGATCTTTCAAAGTCTGGATCGACTGGATCCGCTTTAAGATCAGTTCTTTTGGAAAGAATGTTTCCTGCCCGGTCGGACTTGACTTCTTGACAAACCATTCTTCTGGGATCAGCCCCTCTCGCTTCCAGCGATAGAGCTGTCCATAGGAGATCCCGGTTGTTTTCAGAAGATCTTTTTTAGAAATATCCATACAGCACCTCCTTGTAGGATTCATGATTTATTGTGAAATAGGCGAAACAATGTTGCGTGAAAAAAGTATCGATAAAACATTGTTTTGTTTAAAACGATATTAGCACAACATTGTTTTATTGTAAAGGGGAAGATGGAAAAAAAGAAGGGAACAAGGAAGAAAATTTTTCAAACCGGAAGGTCGGAAAGCAGAAAGGATTGAAGTGGATGAGGGGTGAAAAAATAAAATTACTCAAATTGAATAAAAAATTAAAAAAAGTGTTGACATTCATTTCTAAGGATGGTAATATATCGTTTGTACGACGGACATAGAGACGTTGACATGCAGGAGTGTCGGAACTGGCAGACGAGCAAGACTAAGGATCTTGTGATCAATGCGATCGTGTGGGTTCAAGTCCCATCTCCTGCATTGCTGTTTCAGATGGACCGGGTACATTCCGAGCATATGAGATTGCTCAAAAGTGAATACATATGCGAGATGCAGGAGTGTCGGAACTGGCAGACGAGCAAGACTAAGGATCTTGTGATCAATGCGATCGTGTGGGTTCAAGTCCCATCTCCTGCATGTCAGGCATTTACAGGTAGCTGTAAATGCCTTTTTATCATTTCACAGGAAGAGGCGGCTTCTGGCGTATTTTTAGCAGATATGCCGAACACCCCATGCCTTAGTCAGGGGAGTTTAGATTTGCAGCTTGTTTTTGTGAGAGTGGAAAAGGCTCCGGGTACTGGGAAAGCCTGAGAATGGTAAGAGCGGATTTTTTGAGCTGGGAAACACATGTGGATGGAGAGGAGTGGCAGAGAAAGGAATTGTACAGAGATGTATAGTTCCTTTTTTGCATCGTTTTCCCGCATCCTGAAATAATAAGATAAGAAGGTGAATGGATGACGATCAGAGAGCAGATGGAACAGAGAGAACTGGAATATTTAAGTCCTTATGCGGCAAAGAGCATCAATTCCGAAGGGCGGGACAGAGAGGAGGCGCCGTGCGATATCCGCCCGGTATACCAGAGAGACCGGGACCGGATCCTGCACTGCAAGGCATTTCGGAGACTGAAACAGAAGACGCAGGTATTTCTGATGCCGAAAGGGGATCATTACCGGACAAGGCTGACCCATACACTGGAAGTATCGCAGAATGCGAGAACGATCGCCAAAGCGCTTCGGCTGAATGAAGATCTGACCGAGGCGATTGCGCTCGGGCATGATCTTGGACATACCCCATATGGACATGCCGGGGAGCGGGCATTAAATCAGGTGTGCCCGCATGGATTCCGGCACAACGAACAGAGCGTGCGGGTTGTGGAAGTGCTGGAGAACCAGGGAGAGGGACTGAATCTGACAAAGGAAGTTAGAGACGGTATTTTAAATCACAAGACCGCCGGGCGGCCGTCCACTCTGGAGGGACAGATCGTGCGGCTGTCTGATAAAATCGCCTACATTGCACATGATACCGATGATGCGATCCGAGGAGGGATCCTGACAGAGGAGATGATTCCAAAAGAGCTGAGAAAGACGCTGGGGGATTCTTCCAGAAAACGGATGAATACGATGATCCACGATGTGATCACACAGAGTATGGAGCGGCCGGAAATCCGGATGTCGGCGGAGATCGGAGAGGCAACTGCAGAGCTTCGCAAGTTTATGTTTGCAGAGGTCTACCAGAATCCGCGGGCGAAGGTGGAAGAACAGAAGGCGGTGCATCTGGTCGAACAGCTTTACCGGTATTACATAGAGAATCTTGCAGCGCTTCCGGCAAAGTACCGGGAACGGATCGGGCGGGGCGAGGGAGAAAAGGAGCAGCATATCTGTGATTTTATCGCCGGAATGACAGATCTGTATGCGGTAAAGCAGTATCAGGAAATATTTATTCCAGAATCCTGGAAAATTTAAAGGAAATAAGAAAGTTTTGTCGAATACTTATAACGTAAGGAGTTTGAGACAGTTTTGGAAAGGGGGAAATCATGTATTATTCAGAAGATATCGTGGAAGAAGTCCGCATGAAAAATGATATTGTAGATGTGATTTCCGGCTATGTGAAATTGCAGAAAAAGGGAAGTTCTTACTTTGGGCTCTGCCCGTTCCACAGTGAGAAATCCCCGTCCTTTTCTGTGAGCAGGGATAAACAAATGTACTACTGCTTCGGCTGCGGGGCAGGGG
>JAPFCT010000162.1 GCA_026169575.1 Faecalimonas sp. | reverse complement strand
GTTGTGTGCTGTACGCCCCATCCATCTGTATTTTCAAATGTTTCGATATCGTACAGTCCTTCTGCTCCTGAAGAATTTCCCTGAGTCAGTCTTGCAAGTTCCATCATAGACATCGTATCGTTTAATTCTTTTTCAGATTTTTTCAGACGGTATACAGTCGCTTTCTTGCTGTCTTCTACGACAATCTTACCACCATCTAAATCAATCTCGAAACGGTCTGTTCCGATTGGATCGTGTGTACATGTGATGAAGCTTCCTGTTGCTCCATTCGGATATTCTGTAACGATCGTTACGTCGTTGTCAACGATAATGTCTCTGTGTGCTCCGCAGATGATCTTTGCGTATACTTTGCTTGGAACTCCACACATCCACTGCCATAAGTCTAACTGGTGAGGAGCCTGGTTTACAAGAACACCTCCGCCTTCTCCACCCCATGTAGCTCTCCAGTCGCTCTGACGGTAATAGCTGTCCGGACGCCACCATGAGTTGATGATCCAGTTTGAACGACGGATTTCTCCGAGTTCTCCGGAAGCAACGATCTCTTTTACTTTCTGGTATAATTTATTTGTACGCTGATTGAACATGATTCCAAAAGCTACATCCGGGTGAGCTGCTGCACACTCATTCATCTCACGAACAGATTTTGCATATACACCTGCCGGTTTTTCCACAAGAACGTTCATTCCGTGTTCCAGGCAGTAAATTGCGATTTCTGTATGTAAGTAGTGTGGAACGGTTGTGATCACTGCATCTACTGTTCCTGAAGCAACCATTTCTTTCCAGTCTTTGAAGAAAGGAACTTCCGGATATTTTTCTTTGCACATTGCTTCCTTCTCTGGATCGATATCACAGAGCGCTCCTAATGCACAGTGAGGAGGGCATTCTGGTGCCGGCATTCCCGGAAATCCGCCCTTTCCTGTCAAAAATCCTGCATAAGCGCCACCCTGGGCACCAATACCAATTAAACCAAATCTTACTTTTTCCATGTTATATTCCTCCTTAATTTGATTTCTCTATGGAATCTAAAATATCAATTAAAGCATGATACTGCATAGAATAACCTTCTGCACCATCTTTTGCTTTATTTTCTTTAATAATATTTTCTGCATTTTCTGTCTCAAGTGACTGAAGTGCCTCAAATAAAACGAGATGCGGTTCCAGTGTCAAAAATCCCTGATACCCTTCTTCTTTGATCGCTCTCTTTAAAATCTCCGCGATCTTTCCTTCTCCAGTTCCGCAGAGAACGTTCTCCTTATCTGTTGTCACAGCATCTTTGATATGGATGTATGCAACATGGTCATGGAGCAGTTCCCAGCATTCCATTGTGTCTTCTCCGCACTGTACAAAATTTGCAAAATCAAATACTGCTTTAAAGTGCTGGCTTCCAAGTGCATCCAGAATGATCTTGCATCTCTCTTTGATGTCACCGTAAATATCTTTTTCGTTTTCATGGATCATAACAACGTTATACTTCGCTGCGATCTCATCGAATTTCTTTAATTTTTCAATGACGATCTCTCTGTAATCGTCAGCGTTCTTTCCTTCCGGAATAAAGAAGCTGAACATACGGATAAATTTACAGTCAAGCACTTTACAGATCTTACAGAGTTCTTCCATCTGTACAAGCTGTTTTTCAAATGCTTCTTCATCATCCACATTGATCTTACCGATCGGAGAGCCAAGAGAAGAAACCTTTACATTTGCTTTTTGTAATCTTGGCAGAAGTTTTTCCTCAACCTCTTCTGCTGTATAGTCTGCAATGCCTTTCCCGTCTGCTGTTCTCAGTGAAATATACTCCATTCCAAGAGAAGTCACAACCCGAAGCTGTTCATCAAAGTCTGGACTGATCTCATCTGCAAATCCAGAAATCAAAATATGTTCCATTTCTTCCACCTCTTTCTGATTTTTAATAAATATTTGAGCATTATCCGCGGTATCCGGATAACACTCCTTGATCCCCGGCCGTTCTGTCAGGGCAGGGATTTCTTTGTATAATCAGTATTCTATCATGCATCCGCAAAAAGGAATAAGGAAAATTTTGTCTGAAATAAGGAAAATTGTTATTTTTTTGACCGTTAAAGCAAAAAAACAACAGAAAGCGCTGCTTTCCATTGTCTTTTTATCTCCTTTATTTATCCTTTCTGCTCCCTATCCGGCTGGATCTGCAGCCGCTACATCTTCGTCTCCGTCATTACTTTTTCTCTGTATTTTGTCGGTGTCATACCAGTGATTTTCTTAAAAACTTTACTGAAATAATTCACATCGCAGATCCCGACCTGAAAGGCGATATCCTGGATCTGCATCGAGCTCGTATTCAGATAGAGAATCGCCATCTCCACTCTTCTCTGATTGATGTATTCTGTTACCGTCTGCCCGATCTCTTTTTTAAAAACAGTCGAAAGATAACTGGCGTTCACATTCAGCTCTCCGGCCAGATCTTTCAGCGAAACACCTTTCCCGATATTCAGTTCGATGTAGTTCATCGCTTTTCTGACCAGCGGTGTATATTTCTGAAAGGAATAATTTTGCACCAGCATGCAGTATCTTCTTACCATCTCACGGTTAAAATGACTGTATTCTGCCCGGGTACAGATCGTCTCGATCTTTTTTGCAAACGCGCTGGAAACCTTGTCGATCAGATAGGGATGGACTCCCCCCGCCTCCGCGGCTTTCCGATAAAGCGTATTTGCAGTCACAAGAAGATTCCTGTAATTTCTGCTGGCTTCTTTAAACCGGTCCGCAATCCGAAAACTGGACATTTTGGTAGTCGCATTCAATGCCGCATCGATATTCCCCTGCGAGACTGCTTTCATCAGTTCGCTTTCAATCCGATACCGCTCTTCGATCAGCTTTGCCGACAAGTCAGACTCTTCTTTGCTCTCCTGTGCAGTCAGTTCTTCCGTCCATGTGAATTGATCCAGATAACAGATCTGCAGCTTTTTTTCATTCTGATAGAGCATCCGGATCATTTGGATGAGATGCTCTTTAAATTCCTGATAATTTGACAGAATCGGCATCGCCCGGTAATATTCCTGGAGTTCCCCCATATAAATTGCGGGAATTTTATTTGAGAGCACCAGTTCGTTCAACCAGCTCTCGTCTGCCTTCTGATTCTGATAAGGTCCGATCATGCAATAATCGCCACACGCTTTTTCTTCTTCCGGAAGACGGAACATACAGTATTCCGCATCAAAAATATCCTTCAGCATATACAGCAC
>JAPFCT010000164.1 GCA_026169575.1 Faecalimonas sp. | reverse complement strand
TCATCTGCTTTTCCTCCCATCATCTTCTGTTCTGCGATCTGATGCCGCAAGTTTCTCAATCGGATTTTTGCGTATCTTTCTTTCGTCAGTTCTATTATTATAGATTACATGAAAACAGAAAAAGGAGCAATCCCTTTCCTGTGAATTGCTCCTGTAACCTTTACTTTTCTGATATTTTTTATAAATTTTCTTTCAAAAATGCTTCCATCGCCACAATCGCCTCAGCTTCATCAGCGCCTTCTGCTTTGACCACCACTTCTTCTCCCTGCTTTACTGCAAGTCCCATCACACCGAAAATACGTTTCGCATCTGCTGCTTTTCCTGCTTTCTCAATTTTGATATCTGATACAAATTTTGCTGCTTCTTTTACAAGAAGACCTGCAGGTCTTGCATGAATTCCCTGGCTATCTGTGATCGTGTACTTCAATTCTTTCATTTTCTTTTCCCCTTTTCTTTCTATTTTCTCTTTCTATTTTTATCCGCTCTACCTGCTTTTCGGAAGCGGTTTTTTCAGGATCACGATGCCTGCCATCGCAATGACAGCGCCTGCTGCCAATGCGACTAAAAACATTGGTGCATGATCCATGATTCCTACTACGAAGATTCCGCCGTGCGGCGCTCTTGATCCACATTCAAAAAACATGGACAGCGCCCCGGAAACTGCCGAACCTACCACGCACGGAGGAATGATACGAAGCGGGTCTGCTGCCGCAAACGGGATTGCTCCCTCTGTAATAAAAGAAAGTCCCATAATATAGTTTGTGATTGTCGTCTGTTGTTCACTCTTTGTAAAACGATTTTTGAAAAATGTTGTCGCCAGTGCGATCGCGAGTGACGGTACCATTCCTCCGATCATGACCGATGCCATGATCTCATACTGTCCACTGGCAATCGACGCCGTTCCAAATACATATGCTGCCTTGTTAAACGGTCCTCCGAAATCAACTGCCATCATGCCTCCGAGAACTGCTCCTAAAAGAAGCCGGCTTCCCTCTCCCATACCTGCAAGCATCTCATTCAGCCATGTATTAAAAGCTCCTACCGGAGGATTTACGACAAACACCATGATTGCTCCCATCAGAAGGATTCCAAAAAATGGGTACAGCAGAACCGGCTTTGTTCCCTCCAGCGCATGCGGAAGTCTGTCAAATGCCTTTTTCAAAAGCAGCATCAGATATCCTGCCACAAATCCGGCAATCAATGCTCCGAAAAATCCTGAGGAAATCCACTGGTCTTCCGGGAGAAACACGGATGTTCCCGCCTTTGCAAGCAATCCTCCGACAATACCCGGCATCAGCGCCGGACGATCTGCAATGCTCATTGCGATGTAT
>JAPFCT010000334.1 GCA_026169575.1 Faecalimonas sp. | reverse complement strand
TGATAACGGTATCCAGTACGAGAACTTCATCGTACTTAAAGTGATCCCGCTGGAGGAAAGAGAGACGTTCTCCCGGAGTGATAACGACTTCTCCCTTTGTCGGCTCTAACTGACCGGAAAGAATCTTTAAGAACGTAGACTTTCCTGCACCGTTTGCACCGATCATACCGTAGCAGTTGCCGGCTGTGAACTTGATGTTGACATCTTCAAACAGCGCTTTTTTGCCAAGACGTAATGTAATATTATTTGCACTAATCATCTGATAAATCTCCTTTGTCTGTTTCATTTATTTTCTGCCAGAAATCAGCAGCTTAGGTTCCTCTGCGGAAACTGGCTTGTTTACGGATATTTCCAAGCCTTATCTTACCATGAGAAGATAAAAATGGCAAGGCAAAGCAGATCTTTGGAGAAAATTAAGAAAAATTTTGTTTGAAAGAGAAGCGAAAGGGTATATAATTTAAAAAAAGCAAAGCGAGGAATGCGTATGGAAAAAGCAACACTGGTTTTGGAGGGCGGTGCGACAAGAGGAGTATTTACCTCAGGTGCACTGGACTTTCTGATGGAACAGAAGTTATATATGTCACACGTTATAGGGGTATCAGCAGGGGCCTGCAACGGACTGGACTATGTATCAAAACAGATCGGCAGGACAAGAGACTGTATGATCCACACAGAAAAAGAGTATGATTATATCAACCTCAGAAAATTTGTCCGGGAGAGAAGTCTGATCGACATGGATATGATCTTTGACAAATTTCCAAACGAAGTCTATCCATTTGATTTTGACACATATTTTCAGTCGGATGTCGTATGTGAGATGGTCACAACAAACTGTGTGACGGGAAAGGCAGAGTACATGACGGAAGATTCAGATCCGAAACGGCTGATGAAGGTCTGCCGGGCTTCCAGCAGTCTCCCATTGTTTTCACCGATCGTGAATATTGATGGGACACCGTATCTGGATGGCGGACTTGCAGATTCTGTTCCGATCGAACGGGCGCTTGAGATTGGAAATGACAAGATCGTTGTGATCCTGACAAGAAATCCGGGATACCGCAAGAAGCTGCCGTCAAAAGGGGTGATGAAGATTTACCGTTCATCCTACAAGACTTATCCAAATCTGATCCGCACGATCGCAAGACGCAGTATTGTCTATAACCGCACAATGGAGAAGATCGAAAAGCTGGAAGAGGAAGGGAAGATTTTCGTACTCAGACCGCAGATGAAGACTGTGTCCAGGCTGGAGCGGAACACAGATACGTTGACAGATTTTTACAATCACGGTTACAATTACATGAAAAAGCAGTATCACAACCTGCTGGAATATTTGCAGGAAGAAGAATAAGAAATAAAAGGACGAGGCTGCCTTGCAATTTTTTCTAAATATTAAGAGCATAAAAAATATTTCTGCTACTGGCTTTTTATAGCTGGCGCAGAAATATTTTTTATTTTTCTCTGCTTTTCGGTAAGCAGGTTACAATCATGAAGGCAGTTCCTTTTTCTGACCTCCTATGCAGATGTGACTGGGAGGTCAAGTATACTGAAGAAGATCTATGCAGGAGACAGAAGCGGTTGGCGCTTTCTGCTTCAGCCTGGCAAGCATCTCTTCTGACAGGTCAATTCCGCTAATCATAAATCCACGTTTCAGGAAAGGGACAAGAAAACGTCCGCTTCCGCACAGAGGTTCCAGAATCTTTTTTCCTTTTTCTGCATAAGAAAGATAAAAATCCAGTTCGTCCGCGGGCGCTTCTTTATGTAAAATTTCGTACATTTTGGTACATAAGTTCCCATAATAGTTTTGTCTAATCTGTTCCAAGTTATTTCCTCCTGCTTTAATCCTGGGCAGGGACGAAGGCAAGCATCTGGCGGATGTCTTCCTCATCCAGAGTCAGAGAAAGTGCGTTTGCATTATCGATCAGCTGCTCCGGCTTTCTAGCTCCGCAGAGAATGTGAAGGTCCGGAATCGTAGCCGCGGTCAGGGCAATGACAAGGCTGCTGTAAGAGCAGTTGTACTTTTCCAGCATTGGCTTCCAGGAATCCAGCATGGAAAGGACTTCCTTGCGGCGGTCACTCTTCCAGAAACGATTATTGTTGCGGACATCTGTATCAGAGAGGACGGTATCCATTGTCACTTTCCCGGTCAGAAGCCCCTGTTCCAACGGCGAGTATGCCTGGATGGATACCTGGTGTTTCTGGCAGGTCGGAAGGAGATCTGTGCGGATCCGCTGATCGAGCAGACTGTATTTTTCCTGGATCACATCCAGCTGTCCGTATTGACAATAAAGTTCTATCTGTTCCGGTGTGACATTGGAGGCTCCGATCGCGCGGATTTTTCCTTCTTTTTTCAGTGCCATCAGAGTGTCCATCGTCTCTTCGAGCGGGAAAAGAGAAAGATCCGGTGTCTGCCAGTGGGTATACAGAAGGTCAATGTAATCGGTCTGAAGACGTCTCAGACTTTCATCCACGTCCTGACGGATACTTTTGGCAGACAGATCCCGGTAAATATGTTTCCCTTCGATGACCTTATGGAAACAAGGTGTCTCGTGTCTCCATTCCAGGCCGCATTTGGTGGAGAGAATCGCATCTTTACGTCTGTCCTTCAATGCTTTCCCGACAACTTCTTCGCTGTGCCCGACTCCGTATACCGGAGCAGTATCGATCCATGTGATTCCATGATCCAATGCTTCGTGGACGGTGCGGATGGAGAGGGCATCGTCATTTTCACCCCACCATACACCTCCGCCGATCGCCCATGTTCCCATGCCGATGTAAGGTGTTTTTAAATCTGATGTTCCGATTGGTAATAATTTCATAAAATATAGAACCTCCTTTTTTCATAATGCAATACTTAACGGTCATAGACAACTTCCTGCAGGTAAAGTCCTTTTGGGTCGCAAGGTGCGCTTGCCATGACATCAGAAGCAGGGGAGAAAATCTCGTCAATCTCTTCCTTGCGGCGGATTCCAAGTCCGATGTCAAGCAGTGTGGAGAGAATCATGCGGGGCATGTTGTGGAGAAAATCTGTTGCCTCCAGTGTGATCTGGATTTCCTCCAGATCTTCGTAAATGTCGATGTTCAGAATTTCCTTCTCGGTAGATTTGCTTTTCTTTACCGTCGAAAATTTCTTGAAGTCATGTTTTCCTGCAAGGAGAAGCGCTGCCTGACGCATCCGCTCTGTGTCCGGCTTTCTGAAAGAATGGTAAGTATACTTGCGGTCGAACACGCTTGGGACTTCCGCGATGGCGATGCGGTACAGATAGATTCGGCTTTTGGCGTTGAGACTTGCATGGAAACGCTCCGGTTTCTCTTCCACGGAAAGTACGGCGATATCCATCGGAAGATAGCGGTTCATGTAATACTTGATCTCTAATAAAGACATATCTGTTGTTGTTTTAAAATTGACAACTTGCCCGTAAGCATGGACGCCGACTTCTGTGCGGGCTCCACAGAACAATTCGATGTCCTCATTTGTCATCTTTTTAAGCACTTCTAATATCTTGTTGGAAACGGTGTTTGTCGATTCTCCTTTTCCGAGGCGCTGCCAGCCCTGATAGCGGCTGCCATCATATTCTAATGTAAGTAGTATGTTTCTCATAAAGGATCCTTTCTTCATCTGAATGTTGTTTTCTATTTTGAAAAGTAGTTTTAGTATAGCAAAGATTGTGCTATAATAAAAGCAGTTTTGAGATACAAATTTTATGAGAAAGAGGAGAATCCTATGGTGCATTCTATGAGCAGAAAGGAAGCAGAAAAAGCAGGCGCACTTCTGATCGGGTCATTGCAGGAAGGGTATGCGTGCTACCCTGCACTACTTCTTCGGGGGACAAAAGAAAAAATGAAAGCGTTTCTTTTGCAGGTGACAGAAGCGCAGCAGTGTTATGCCGACTTTTATTATCCGTCTTTTGAGGAAAAGGCACAGAAGCAGTTTCTTGCCGGACTTTCTGATCAGGAGAGGGAATATATGCAGTGTATCGAATGTACGGAAGGAAAGATATATTATCCGCTGGATGATGAGATTTGTACCTTCCTGCTTGATATTACAGCGCGGGAATGGCTGTTTTCATCTTTTTATTTTACAGAGAAGAGGGCGGTACTCTGGGGAAATTACCAGATGACTTTTCCACTGTTCTGTGAAGATGAAGAGGTCAGGGAATATTACAGCCACCTTGCGCGTGCCTGCGGATTGCAGACAGAAATGATGGAGAGCCAAAAATAACAAATTAGGAGAGAAAAATCATGAAAGAAGTCTATGCAGCAAGAAGAGCAAAATTAATGGAAGGAATGGAAGCACCGTCGATCGCAGTGATCTACTCAGGAACAGCGCCGATGCGTTCCGCGGATGAAGCGTACGGATTTTCGGTTGACCGGAATTTTTACTATTATACGGGAATTGACAGAGAGCATATGATCCTTGTTCTCAAAAAACTCAGAGAGGGAACGGTAACAGAAGAACTTTACATTGAGCCGTTTGATGAAGTGATGGCAAAATGGGTTGGTGCAAGAATGCGCGAAAATGAGGCGAGAGAGATCAGTGGAATCGAGAGAATCTGCTATCTGGAAGCATTTGAAGAGAATTTCAATGGTACGATTGAGTCATCCAGAAGCAGCAAAAAGATGACGGTTGCGCTGGATCTGTGGAAATATAAAGTGACACAGGCTCCGACACAGGCGCATCTTCTGGCAGCGCGCATCAAAGAACAGTATCCGGCAGTGGAGATCAGAGATGCTTATGCAGATTTTGTAGGGCAGCGTATTAAAAAAGAAGATGTGGAAATCGAAAAAATGATGGTGGCACAGCATACAACCCAGAAAGCGATCGAAGAGCTGATGCAGTATGTAAAACCAGGCATGAATGAATGCGAGATGGAGGGAGCATTTGACTTTGCACTGCGCAAACAAGGGGTGAAGGAGCATGCATTCCCAAGTATTGTAGCAGGCGGTGTCAGAGCGACAACACTGCACTATAACGAGAACAATCAGGAAGTCAAAGACGGGGAACTTGTGCTGATCGATCTTGGAAGTGCAAATGAACATTATTGTGCAGACATTTCAAGAACATTCCCGGTCAATGGGAAATTTACTGCGCGCCAGAAAGAGATTTATGATCTCGTATTATCTGCCCAGGATCTCGTAATCGAGAAAGCGGCGCCGGGCATGACACTCCGGGAACTGAATCAGATGGTGATCGATCATTACGCAGCAAGACTGGAAGAGCTGGGACTTGCAAAAGATGGAAAGACGGTGGCAGATTATTATTATCATGGTGTTTCTCATCAACTGGGACTGGACACACACGACATCAGCTGCTCTGACTATGAAGTGTTAGAACCGGGAATGGTGATTACTGTGGAACCGGGATTTTATATTGCGGAAGAAGCGATTGGAATCCGTATCGAAAATGATATTCTGATCACAGAGGGAAAAGCGGTAGACCTCTCGAAAGGAATTTTAAAGACGACAGAAGACATTGAGGCATGGATGAGTAAGAGAGATTAAGCAGGAGCAATTTTAAGAGCAGAATCCGAAAGTATTGGCGGACTGTTTGAAAAATAGGTTAAGAGGTACTTTTTATCGCAGCTGAATGGAAAACATATTCAGGCTGTGTAAAAAATACCTCTTTTTTGGGCTTTGTGTCAAGAGCTGGGATAAAACATTTTTTACAGATAAGAAAATTATTTTCTGCTTTTCAAAAGGGAACTGGCCATCCGGACAGTTTTGTCAATCTGTGCCTGCTCTTCTTTTGATTTTCCTTCTTTCAGAAGTTCCAGGATCAGTGAGATTTCATCCGGTGAGAAGCGGATTCCTTTCTTATTTGCATTTGTGATCAGGGCAAGCAGAACCGGGGCAAGGTCATTGCCTGACTTCCCGCTTGTCTTCGCTGCAGCAGTCCGGATCAGTTCCAGTTTTACCGGATCCATCTTCTGTAACATTGGGTGTTCCATCCAATTGTTCATATACTATTCCCTCCAAAAGATCGTTTTCCAGAGATGCCGGAAGTTCCTGCATATTTGTGTCCGTATCGGCGGCAGAAACATCGGATGACAGATCTCTGTAAGTTTCAAAAAGCTTCTGTTGTTCCGGGGAAAGCATTCCCTGAAGCAGCGCGGAAAGGTCGAATGCAGGAGGAGAAGAGGCACTGCCGGATGAGGAATCGGAACAAGATTGTTTTGGTGATGTTTCACTTGCCATTTTCTGAAATGAGGCAGCCATTTCCATCGCATTCAGCATGTTCTGTATCTGATCGATCATTTCGCAGTCGCTTTTCCTCAAAAACGGGCGAAGTTCTTCCAGAATATCGGATGGAGAAGACACTTCCTTTTCAAAAGCACAGCTATGTAAATCTGAGCGAAAATCCCGAAAAAAAGAAAACGTCTGCTGCAATTCCATAAACTTCACATAGACTGCAATCATCCGCTGGTTGGATGGAGGAAGATAGGGAATCATCAGTTTCATCATCCGCAGGCCGGGTGTTGAGATCAGTGTGTCAAATGGTGTCATGGGAATCTTTGATTGATCGTCCATAGAAACTCCTTTCCATTGCGTTATCAATATATATGAGACAGACAGGAAAGATATACCTTTTTCTTTTTCCTTCATATAATAAAAGAAAGAGAACAGGAAGTGACTGTACGGAACATTCCGGCGGGACTGCTTCCAGAAAAGAGGAGCAGATGGAAGAAATTTTGATCATTGACAGAAATGCAGTGTATGAGCTGGATGAAGAATGCTTAAAGAAAAAGATGGAAATGGAAAAGAGAAAACAAGAGGAACAGCAGAAGACAGAAGAAAATGATAACAAAGAAGCGTAAACATGTTTAAAGACGGGGCATTTTGCCCCGTCTTGCAGAAAAATTAGCAGCAGAGAGAATTTCTGTCGCCGCATCCGCATCCATTTCCAAATCCGCCGCAGCAGAGAAGTAATAAGATGATCCAGATACAGCTGTCACCACATCCGCATCCGTTGTCGTGTCCGTTTCCGAAACCGCCACAGCAGAATAATAAGATGATGATCCACAGACAAGAATTGTTGTTTCCTCCTCTGTCTTCTCCACCGCATCCGCATCCACAGTTAGTAGCTGTTAAATCACTCATGTTAAATCCTCCATTTGAGATTGTTTACACTCCTATACTATGTGGGAGGGCTTATTTATGTTTCCCCAAAAAAGAAAAATTTTCAAAAAGAAACATTTTGAAAAAAATGAGTGAACATGCTGATATCATTTTGGGATTTATAGAGTACACCTATAAGTATATAAAAATAAACGATAGCAATAATTTTTTCAGATATGTTACACTAGGGATAGAAAAATTTTATGTCTGAGGAGGAGATCCGTATGAAAATTGGAGTAACTGAAATTAGCCCAAGGGCGGTGCAGCAAGTGGCTGAGAAAAAATTTAAGGAAGGATACTATTGCTGTGAGGCTTTAGTCAGTGCGATCCGTGATGAATTTAAACTGGATGTTCCGGAGGAAGTGATTGCAATGGCTTCCGGTATGGCGGTAGGTGCAGGAAAATCCGGCTGTGTCTGTGGCGCTTTTAATGGAGGGATTCTTGCACTTGGATTATTTTTCGGGCGTACAGAGCAGGATGGACCGACAAATCCAAAAAGTGTCAAGTGTATGGAACTGACAAAAGAACTCCATGACTGGTTTAAAGAAGCGAATGGTAAAAATGCAATCTGTTGCCGCATTCTTACAAAAGAGTTTGATAAAGGGCGTGGAGAGCATAAGGAACAATGTATTTTCTTTACGGGACTTTGTACATGGAAGGTTTCCCAGATCATTTGCCGGGAACTGGGAATGAAGAATCTGGATGAGGTGGATGAACCGGCTCCAAGACGTGCGATTGCTGAAATTTAAGACGAAGGATGAAAATGATATGAAAAAAGTGATACAAAAAGTCCCGCTACCTCTCTGTGGGGTGATGCTTGGATTTGCTGCTCTCGGAAATCTTTTGCAGAGTTATAGTGAGGGGATTCGATATGTCTGTGGGGGGATAGCAGCGTTTTTGCTGGTACTTATTCTGATGAAACTCGTGATGTTTCCGGAGATGATAAAAGAAGATTTAAAAAATCCGATTCTGGCGAGTGTGGCCGGCACATTTCCGATGGCGCTTATGCTGTTAAGCACATATATTAAGCCATTGATTGGTGCGGGAGCAAAATATATCTGGTATTTTGCAATCGGTTTACATATTGTACTGATTGTTTACTTCACATTAAAATTTATGTGGAAACTTCAGATGCCGAAAGTATTTGCCAGCTATTTTATTGTATATGTAGGAATTGCTGTTGCGGCAGTTACAGCTCCTGTTTTTGAGGAGACTGCAACAGGTGCCTGTGCGTTTTGGTTTGGATTTGTTACACTGATCGGTTTATTGGTTCTTGTGACCATCCGCTATATCAAATATAAAGAGATTCCAGAACCTGCAAAGCCACTTTTTTGTATTTATGCGGCTCCTACAAGTCTTTGTGTTGCCGGATATGTACAGTCCGTAACACCAAAATCAAGAGGATTCTTGCTGGCGATGCTGCTTGTGGCAACCGTGCTATATGTTCTGGCGCTTGTGAAAGCGATCAGTTATCTGAAGCTGAAATTCTATCCAAGCTATGCGGCGTTTACCTTCCCATTTGTCATCAGTGCGATTGCGACGAAGCAGACGATGGCTTGTCTTGCAAATATGAAGCAGCCGATCCCGGCGCTCCAATATGTTGTTTTGCTGGAAACAGTGATTGCTGTATTGTTTGTGATTTATACATTTATTCGTTTTCTGCAGTTTATTTTTGCAGATCAGAAATAAACGAGAGTGGAAGCGACAGATGTCGGTGTGGAGAGTTTAGAAGCAACCGTATTTTGCAC
>JAPFCT010000139.1 GCA_026169575.1 Faecalimonas sp. | reverse complement strand
TCAAGCAGTATCAGAATTTGCGTATATTTGGTACAACCATGTAAGACCACATTCTTATAATGATTATCGGACACCATTTGAAGCCCGGTATGGAATACAAAATTATTAGGCACAAGTGTTACAAAAATGCTTGACCACAACAGCTCTCCCTTGTGAGCCAGTATGTAGGCCGGGAAGAATTTGAACGCTCCATCGAGATCAGCGACCAGGAGGACAGCTTTGACAGTATCCGAAAGGAATATGCCATCATGTTAAAGAACCAGCTCTCCCGCGGCAACAACGGCCTGGTGAAACGCAAATATCTGACCCTCACCATCGAGGCGGAGGACTTAAAGGCAGCCAGGGCAAGGCTTTCCCGTATTGAGACGGATGTACTCAATCTCTTTAAGGTGATCGGTGCGGCGGCAAAACCACTAAACGGAAAGGAACGCCTGCAGGTCCTCCACGGGCTCATACACCCGGACGGAGAGCCGTTCTCCTTTGAATGGGGCTGGCTTCCTAAGACCGGCCTCTCTGTCAAAGATTATATCGCCCCGTCCTCATTCCAGTTTGGAAACACAAGAATGTTCCGCATGGGGAAGAAACTGGGTGCGGTCTCTTTCCTGCAAATCCTGGCACCGGAACTCAATGACCGTATGCTGGCGGATTTCATGGAGGCACAGGACGGCCTCATGGTGACACTGCATATCCGCAGTATCGACCACAACGAAGCGATCAAGACCATCAAGAGGAAGATCACCGATCTGGACGCCATGAAGATTGCCGAACAGAAAAAAGCAGTCCGGGCAGGTTATGATATGGATATAATCCCCTCTGACCTTGCTACCTATGGCGGCGAGGCAAAGAACCTGCTCCGTGATTTGCAGAGCAGAAATGAAAGGATGTTCCTGCTCACATTCCTAGTGGTGAACTTTGCGGATACCAGACAGAAACTTGAAAACAATGTATTCCAGTCGGCGGGCGTGGCTCAGAAATATAACTGTGCCCTGACCCACCTTGATTTCTGCCAGGAACAGGGGCTTATGTCCTCTCTCCCTTTGGGACTGAACCAGGTAAATATCAAGCGGAGCCTCACCACTTCCAGCACCGCCATCTTCGTGCCGTTCACCACCCAGGAACTTTTTCAGGGCGGCGAGGCGTTGTACTACGGGCTCAATGCCCTTTCCGGCAACATGATTATGGCAGACAGAAAGCTGCTTAAAAATCCCAACGGCCTTATCCTGGGTACACCGGGCAGCGGCAAGTCCTTCTCCGCAAAGAGGGAGATCACCAATGTATTCCTGGTGGCAAGCAAGAAAGATACCATCATCATCTGCGACCCGGAGGCGGAATACGCTCCGCTTGTGAACCGTCTGGGCGGGCAGGTGGTAAAGATTTCCCCTACAAGCAAAGACTTTGTGACCCCTATGGATTTGAACCTGAACTACTCCGAGGACGAAAGCCCCCTGGCCTTAAAGAGCGACTTCATCCTTTCCCTATGCGAGCTGATCGTGGGCGGCAAGGATGGATTGCAGCCCATTGAAAAGACCATCATTGACCGGGCCGTTACCACCGTGTACCGCGGGTATCTGGCTGACCCCAGACCGGAAAATATGCCTGTCCTCGGCGATCTCTATGAGGAAATCCAGAGACAGCCGGAGCTGGAGGCTGCCCGTATCGCCGCCGCCCTAGAACTCTATGTGACAGGCAGCCTTAACATTTTCAACCACCGTACCAACGTGGATATTCAGAACCGTCTTGTGTGCTTTGACATTAAGGAACTGGGGAAACAGCTTAAAAAGCTGGGTATGCTCATCATCCAGGACCAGGTCTGGGGCAGAGTCACCGAAAACCGGGAACTGCACGCCAACACCTGGTTCTACTGTGACGAGTTCCATCTGCTCTTAAAGGAGGAACAGACCGCCGCCTACTCCGTGGAAATTTGGAAACGCTTTCGTAAATGGGGCGGTATCCCCACGGGTATCACCCAGAACATTAAGGATTTGCTGGCAAGCCGTGAGATCGAGAACATTTTTGAGAACTCGGACTTTGTGTATATGTTAAACCAGGCAGCCGGCGACCGGGAAATCCTTGCAAAGAAACTGGGTATCTCCCCGCAGCAGCTTTCCTATGTGACTCATTCAGGACCCGGCGAGGGGCTGATCTTTTACGGAAATGTGATTTTACCTTTCGTGAACCGGTTCCCATAGGATACGGAGCTGTACCGCATTATGACGACAAAGCCGGAGGAAGTAATCTCATAACTTCACTATTTTTATAAAGAAAGATGTGATATAATATGGTCAATAAACATAATCAGTAAGGAGTTTCGGTATGCGTTCAAAGAATAGAATGACCTATGAAAATAGGATGCTTCATCATTTGGCAGATTTAGAACTTATAGATGTTTTTCGTACTTTAAACCTTAACGGATCACTAACGCCAGAAGATAATAGCACTTTGTTCTCACAATTACAAAGGGAAAAACATCCTGTCTTATCCAACAGAAAAAATGTTAAGAAAAATAGAGATATGGCAATTTTTCATTTAAGGCAAACCGTATATAGTGCTTTTATCAAAGATATTTATGAGGAGTTGTATCGTTTTTTGAAAAGTACAATTTTTGAGGCGGTTCAAAACCTTAAAATTGACCCAGATCGATTGTTAGGCGATCAAAAAATCAATTTATCTGCTAAGGAAATTCTTAAGCTTGCAAATATAACTGCAGTAAATGAAAAAATAATCGATACACTTTTTCAAGCACTAGAGGCAGAACAAAGTACTATAAAGTTAATTACAAAAACTAGAGATAAGTTGGGTTTAACATTTGATACTACACTAATTGAAAATGCCCTCCCTTATTTGGAATTAAGGCATAAATTGGTACACGCAGATGGAAAACTTGATACAGACTTCAAAACAAAATATCCTATGATCCCATTTACCAGTAAAGGATATGCCAATTTAAGCTATTCTACTATGCAAGAGGCGTATGAAAAAATAACAGCTTTAATTATTGCCATAGATGAAGATGCTTTGAAGAAAAGATTGGTAAATGCTCACACTCAAAATGGTACTACGGAGCTGTCGGTAAATACCGTTTTTTAGCTTCCCAATCTTAAAATAAGAATCTCCCGTAGAAATCAGTGTTTCTTATATCTGATCTTCTATGGGAGATTCTTATTTTTTCTTTTCGGTATGTATTTTAGGGCATAAAGACC
>JAPFCT010000262.1 GCA_026169575.1 Faecalimonas sp. | reverse complement strand
GGTCTTTATGCCCTAAAATACATACCGAAAAGAAAAAATAAGAATCTCCCATAGAAGATCAGATATAAGAAACACTGATTTCTACGGGAGATTCTTATTTTAAGATTGGGAAGCTAAAAAACGGTATTTACCGACAGCTCCTTTTCTTTATAATAGTTAATCATGGAGTAAGCAATATTTATTATTTGTTCAATCCCATTTCTTCTCTTACTTCGATGAAGCATTTTACAATGAAATCGATATCTTCTTTTGTATGGCTTGCGCATACCTGTGTACGGATTCTTGCTTTTCCCTTCGGAACTACCGGATAAGAGAATGCAACTACATATACGCCTTTTGCTCTCATGCGTTCTGCAAATTCAGCTGCTGTCACTTCATCATATAACATAACCGGTACACATGGATGTGTTCCCATGATGATATCAAATCCGTTGTCTACGAGTTTTTTACGGTAATATGCTGTCGTCTCTTCTAAGTGGTCACGGAGTTCTGTGCTTTCTTCTAACATATTGAACATTTCAATACTTGCACCTGCGATAGCCGGGGCAAGAGAGTTAGAGAATAAGTACGGACGGCTTCTCTGGCGAAGAAGATCGATGATCTCTTTTCTTCCTGATGTGTATCCGCCTGACGCTCCGCCAAGTGCTTTTCCTAAAGTACCTGTGATGATGTCCACGCGTCCTTCTACACCGCAGTGTTCTGCTGTTCCACGTCCGTGAGCTCCTACAAATCCAACTGCATGGCTGTCATCTACCATAACGAGTGCATTGTATTTGTCCGCAAGGTCACATACTCCTTTTAAGTTACAGATGATTCCATCCATGGAGAATACACCGTCTGTTGCGATCAGTTTGATTCTTGCTCCGGCTTCATCTGCCTCTTTTAATTTTGCTTCCAGATCTTCCATGTTGTTGTTTTTATAACGGAAACGTTTTGCTTTGCAGAGACGTACTCCGTCGATGATGGAAGCATGGTTTAATTCGTCACTGATAACAGCGTCGTCTGCTGTTAAGATTGTTTCAAATAATCCTCCGTTTGCATCGAAGCAGGAAGAGTAAAGAATTGTGTCATCTGTTCCGAGGAATCCTGAAATTTTTTTTTTTTTTTTTTTGTGGATATCCTGAGTTCCGCAGATAAAACGTACAGTTGCAAATCCGTATCCTCTCTCATCGTATGTTCTCTTTGCTGCATCGATCAGTCTCTGATTGTCTCCAAGTCCGAGATAGTTATTTGCACACATATTGATAACTTCTCTTCCATCTTCGAGTTTTACTTTTGCGCTCTGTGGGGAAACGATCGGAGCTTCTCCTTTAAATAATCCAGCTGCTTTGATGTCTTCTACTTCTTTTGTGTAAATGCTTAAAATATCATTTTTACGTGCCATGTTGAAATCTTCCTTTCTTTCAGACAACTTTTTGTCATTTTTATCTGTTTTCAGGAGCAAACCTGGAAATTCCTGCAAAGTTACAGTTGTCTTTCCATCTGGTCTATGGAATTTCCCGTCTGTGCCCTGATATTTCCAAAGCAGATCTTCCTCTGCCTTTTTATTAAAATTCCTGTGACTGTGCCTCTAACTGATCTAAATCTTCCCAGTTTAAGATGACTTTTCCTGACTGTCCGGAGATCATTGCATCAAATCCTGCCTTATAATCTTTGATGTTCAGTCTGTGTGTGATGATATCAGAAATATCTAATCCTGCCTGAAGCATTGTTGTCATCTTATACCATGTATCCCACACTTTACGTCCGTAGATTCCGCGGATATTTAAACCGTTCCAGATCACTGTCTCCCAGTTGATCTGTGCATCTGGTCTCTGAAGTCCTAACACTGCGATCTTACCGCCGTGTTTCATATTTTCGATCATGTCTCTGAAGCCTGCCTGAGCTCCTGACATTTCCATACCAACGTCAAATCCTTCTGTCATTCCGATTTCTTTCATGACATCTTCTAATTTTTCATTTGCAAGATTCACTGTTCTTGTTGCTCCCAGTTTCTTTGCAAGATCCAGACGGTACTGGTTGAAGTCTGTGATAACAACGTGTCTTGCTCCTGCAAATTTTGCGATAGCTGCCGCCATGATTCCGATCGGGCCTGCTCCGGTGATCAGAACATCTTCTCCTAATACTTCATAAGAAAGTGCTGTATGGGTTGCATTTCCGAATGGATCAAAGATTGCATACATCTCTTCCGGGATTTCCGGATTTGTCGGCCATACAT
>JAPFCT010000051.1 GCA_026169575.1 Faecalimonas sp. | reverse complement strand
TCTTTTGGATCGTCGGGATCACGTTATCGATCGTCTGGGAAGCACGCAGGATCGATCCATCTTTTAGCCGGAGCGCATAATAAAAGGTCTTTCGTCCGAGGGTATCTGACCTTCTTACTTCTTCTCCGCTTCCAGTCTCCATCGCTTCTTTGATCTCTTTCCGGTTCTTATGATTTTCTAATGTAGTCTCATCTTCTATCGAATCATAGAGGACTGTTCCGTCCTGCCCGACCAGTGTAAGTCTTGTGCGCTTCTGCACATCATCCATGATCTTTAAGTATTCCAGTCCTGCAATATCCACCGCTGCCTGGATATATTCTGCTTCCTGCTTCAGTTCTGCAGTTTTATTGATCACGGTCTGCTGGTAAACTGCTGCAACGGTCAGGATCCCTGAGATCAGAAGTGATAAAAAAGCGACCAGACACATGCTTCTCTGGATTTTACGTCTCATCCTGACCTCCCATCCGGTATCCGACTCCCCGCACAGTCTCAATCAGATCCCCTGCTGTCTTTAACTTCTGTCTGAGGGTACGGATATGGACATCGATCGTTCTCGTCTCCCCATCAAAATCATATCCCCACACTTCTTCCAACAGCCGGTCCCGCGACAATACGATATTTTTGTTGCGGATCAGAAGTTCCAGCAATTCAAACTCCTTTAATGTCAGCGTGACCGGAGTCCCATCTACACGCACTTCGTGTTTTTTCTGATCCAGCACAAGATTCCGTATCTCATACTGCTCGTTTTTCACTTCCCGTTTCGTTCTTCTGAGCACCGCCTTCACCCGCGAGATCAGCTCCATCATCCCAAACGGTTTTGTCACATAGTCATCAGCTCCACTGTCAAGTCCGATCACTTTGTCATACTCCGCACCTTTTGCCGTGACCATGATCACCGGAATATCCTTCGTCTTCGCCGAGCTTTTCAGTTTTTTTAAGAGGGAAATACCGTCCTCCCCGGGAAGCATGATATCAAGCAGAACAAGCTCTGGCGTCTCAAATGCCAAAGCTTTCATAAATGCTGTGCCATCTGGAAACCCACAGGCCTTCATGCCCGTAGATTCCAGTGTGTACACAACCAGTTCCCGGATGTTACTGTCGTCTTCCACGCAATAAATCATCTTCGTTCTCTCCTTTATTTTATTTTTCCACGAGCTGTCCGTCCTTGTGCACACCCGTGATAGAAAATTCCACCCATTCTGCAATGTTTGTCGCATGGTCTCCAATACGCTCAAGATACTTTGTGATCATGATCAGGTCGATGGCTTTCTCGCCCTGCTTTCCGCCGTCTTTTAAGATCAGCTCTACCAGCTTCGCCTTCACAAGCTCAAACATTTTATCTACCTCATCATCCGCAAGCATGACCTTTCGTGCCAGTTCCAGATCTTTGTTGACATAGGCAAGGATGCTGTCATGTACCATCTTACTTGTCGCCTCCGCCATCGTTCCGATCACCGAAATATCTCTCGCCTCCGACATTCCTGCTGAAATGATGATTTCTGCAATATCTGATGTCTGATCTCCGATCCGCTCCATATCTGTGATCATTTTCAATGCCGCAGAAATCTGGCGCAGATCTCTTGCCACCGGCTGCTGCTGAAGCAGAAGTTTCAGGCAGAGTCTCTCGATGTCCTTTTCCATCTGGTCAATCTCCTCGTCTTCCCGCATGACGAGTCTTGCAAGCTCCAGGTCTCCGTTTCTTAATGCTTTTGTCGCATTGGCAATCGCTTTCTCACAAAGACTTCCCATAAAAATAAGCTGTTCGCTGAGTCGTTCCAGCTGCATATCAAACTTATTGCGCATCTCTTATCCAAACCTCCCTGTAATGTAATCTTCTGTTCTCTTATCCGACGGGATTGAGAATAATTTTTCTGTGTTGTTGTATTCGATCATCTCTCCGAGGAGGAAAAAAGCGGTATTGTCTGACACACGCACTGCCTGCTGCATATTATGTGTGACCATGACAATAGTATAATCTTTTTTCAATTCCATGGCAAGGTCTTCGATCTTTGACGTAGAGATCGGATCCAGCGCCGATGTCGGCTCATCCATCAGAAGTACCTCCGGCTGCACGGCAAGCGCCCTGGCAATACAGAGCCGCTGCTGCTGTCCGCCGGACATACCAAGCGCACTCTTTTTCAGACGGTCCTTTGTCTCATCCCAGATTGCTGCCTGGCGAAGTGATCTTTCCACGATATCATCTAACTTTGCTTTAGAGCGGATCCCGTGGGTACGCGGTCCGAACGCAATATTATCATAGATGCTCATCGGAAATGGATTTGGCTTCTGGAACACCATCCCGACACGTTTCCTGAGCAGGTTAACATCCATCTTTCCGTAAATATCCTCATTGTCCAGCAGAATCTGTCCGTCGATCCGGCATCCTTCCACAAGATCATTCATCCGGTTGATCGACTTTAACAGCGTAGATTTTCCACATCCGCTCGGTCCGATAAAAGCCGTGATCTTATTTGCCTCGATTTCCATATTAATATTTTTCAGCGCCTTAAAATCGCCATAATATAAATCCAGGTTCTTTACACTAATTTTCCCCATTTCCATTTCCTTTCGTAATCTTTTTCGCAATATATCCGGACAGACAGTTGATTCCGACAACAAGTACGAGAAGTACGACCGCTGTCGCATAAGCCTGGTCCATATAAAGTCCTTCGCTGGACAGATTGTACATATGTACGGCAAGGGTACGCCCGGAGCCCATCACACTTTTCGGCACAGCCGGAACTGTTCCCGCTGTGTAGATCAAAGCCGCCGTCTCCCCGACAATCCTTCCGACTGCAAGGATCACGCCCGCAAGGATCCCCGGCACTGCTGATGGGAGAACGACACGAAATACGGTCCGAAGTTTCCCGGCACCAAGTCCGAAGCTTCCCTCCCGGAAACTGTCCGGAACAGATTTTAACGCTTCCTCTGTCGTGCGGATGATCAGCGGAAGGATCATGATCGCCAGCGTAAATGCTCCCGCCAGCAGAGAATATCCCCATCCGAGTGTCGTGACAAAAAACAACAGCCCAAACAGTCCATAGACAATCGATGGAATCCCGGATAAAGTCTCTGTCGTCAGCCGGATGATCTCCACAAATTTATTTCCTCTTTTTGCATATTCCACCAGGAAGATCGCCGCAAAGATCCCAAGCGGTACTGCGATCACCAGTGATAAAGCAGTCATTCCGACTGTATTTAACAATGCCGGCATCAGCGAGGCGTTCTCTGAAGTATATTTCAGCGCAAACAGATCCGGCGTCAGATGCGGAAGCCCTTTGATCAGAATATATGCGATCAAAAATAAGAGAACCGCAAAAGTTGCCGCTGCTGACAGCATCACAAGAAGCATCAGGATCAGTGATCCCGGCGTCCGTCTGTACGCGCGAAGTTTTTGTCCGATTGTCTGCTTATTCATATTTTGACCTCCTATTTAACAGTGATACAGAAAGATTGATCAGCAAAATGAAGACAAACAGAACAACGGCTGTTGCGATCAGCGCCTCTCTGTGAAGCCCTGCCGCATATCCCATCTCCAGAACGATATTTGCCGTGAGTGTCCGCACACCTCTTACGATCCCCGCAGGCATTCTCGCCTGATTTCCTGCTACCATGATCACCGCCATCGTCTCTCCGATCGCACGTCCGATCCCGAGTACGATCCCTGCTACGACACCTGATTTCGCCGCCGGAAGTACGACTGCGAAAATGCTTCTCTCATGTGTTGCTCCCAGTGCCAGTGCGCCTTCATAATAATGATCCGGAACAGAACGGATTGCCGATTCTGTCACACCGATGATCGTCGGAAGAATCATCATCCCGAGTAAGAGTGAGGCAGTCAGAATGCTGCTTCCATTTCCACCCCAGTGGAATCTCTGGCAGATATCTCTGATCAGTGGCACAAGTACGACCAGTCCGAAGAATCCATATACTACCGACGGGATTCCTGCCAGAAGTTCTGTCGCCCCTTTCAATACCGGATAAATCTTCTTCGGGCAATACTTTGCCATAAATACCGATGTCAGGATCCCGACCGGAACTCCGATCAGGATTGCCCCCGCAGTCACATAGATACTTCCCATAATCATCGGAAGGATCCCAAAGATCTCATTGGTCGGCTTCCACCGCCCTCCGGTCAAAAATTCCATAAATCCAATTTCTTTCATTGCAGGAACCCCATTTGCAAATAAAAATACACAAATGAGAGCCACCGCCAGTACCGATGCACAGGCGGCGATGAAAAACACTCCCTGCATGAATTTTTCTTTCCATGCTTTCATACTGTTTTCTTTCCTCTTCCTCTATCTTTTACGGCTGTTCTGTCTGCTGCCAGATCCCGGTGTACGGTATCATCATGCTGAAAGCGAATGAGACCATGCACTAGTTCAGTTCATCCCAGGAAAATACTTCCCCGGTATAAATCTCTTTTACCTGGTCACTTGTCAGATCATCCATCGGGTTTGCCTCATTGACGATCACTGCGATTCCATCTGTCGCGATCACTGTTGCGGTCAGTTTTTCTTTCTCGTCATCTTTTAATTCTCTGGATGCCATTCCGATATCACAGATTCCGTCGATCGTAGAAGTCATTCCCGTTGTAGAGTCACTTGTCTGGATTTCAATCTCAGCTCCCGTATTCACTTTTAAGTAAGCTTCTTTTAATTTCTCCATCACCGGTGAGATTGAAGAGGATCCTGCGATCACGATCTTTCCTTCCGGTTTGCTTCCCTCATATGGTTTTGCATCATCCAGAGAAATGTACCCATTCTCTGAAACGATCTTCTGTCCTTCCTCGCTCAGAATGTAATCGATGAAATCTTTTGTCACTTCGCTTGGATTTTCTTTTGTCGCAATGTTAAATGGCCTTGCAACTTTGTAGGAGCCATCTTTGATATTTTCCTCTGTCGCTTCCGCGCCGTCAATTTTCACTGCTTTTACACTGTCATCCAGTGATCCAAGTGAAATATACCCGATCGCATATTCGTTTCCGGCTACTGTAGACATCATGACTGACGTACTGTTTGTGATGTTTGCCTCTTCCGTCGTGTTATCTATCTTATTTCCTTCATCATCTTTTTCTTCAATCCCGAACAGTTCAATGAACGCTCCTCTTGTACCAGATCCATCTTCTCTTGATGTCACTGAAATATCATTTGCAGCATCAAAGGAAGTTTCCGGCTCTCCTTTTGCTTCTGTGTTTGTCTCTTCACTGCTTCCACAGCCCGCTGCCATTGCCGCTGTCATAGATACTGCTGCCATTACTGCTAAAAACTTTTTCATTTTCATACGATTTGTTCTCCTTCAATCTGTCGTTATATTCTCTCGCTTTCGTTTACAAGTGATACTATACCGGTCGATTGTTAAATCTAAAAACAGCTTTTTGTTAAATCTATGTAAAATCATTTTACATTTCCTTTTATGCTCCTGAGACAAGGAAAAAGGAGCATGCCCTCAACAGGCACACTCCTCTGATCCTTCAAAAATTTCTATTCTGTTTTCATCAGGAAAGTCTCTTTTCAAAGTTCCCGACTGCTTTTGCTCCTTCTGTAAAGATCATAAACGCATTCGGATCGATCTCTGATACAATCCTTGTGATCTCATTCTGTTCATATTTAGAGATCATCACAACAAATACTTTTGAATCTTCTTTTGTATAGGAACCTTTTCCTTCCCACTCAGTCACACCGCGGCGCATCTCATTCATGATCGCCTGATCCACACCATCCTTCTTCGTAAAGATCATTACGCTTAGACTGATGTTCTGCACATGGACGCGGTCGCATGTCATCGCCATCACTGTCGCATAGATCAGTGAGTAAACGGTAACTTCTATATCAAAGATCATGAAACAGATTCCGTATACGAAAATATTCATGATAATACTTACTTTACCAACACTGAAAGACGGATATTTCTTCGCGCATACCATTCCCAGTGTATCCTGCCCTCCTCCGGAGCTTCCTCCGCGCAGGATCATTCCTGTTCCGACACCGGCTACAAGACCTCCGATAATGCATGCGGTCAGATAATCCTCAATGATCGGTGTATGCGGGATCGGGATAAATGTCATAAATAATGTTTCGATCGTCGTCGTATAGACCGACAGCCAGAAGAACCCTCTCCCAAGCACCTTCCACGCCATGAAAAATAACGGTACATTTAACAGCCAGAAAATAATACCGTCAAGATTGATCCCGCTAAGTGCGGCGATCTTCAGATAGTCCACAAGAAATGTACGGATCAGCTG
>JAPFCT010000374.1 GCA_026169575.1 Faecalimonas sp. | reverse complement strand
GTTCTCTGTCACATCTTTTGTCAGTGTGTTCATCTTGGAGATGATCCATTTGTCCACTGCGGATAAATCCTTTTCATCCGGAACAGTAATCTCTTTTCCTTCCATATTCATGAGGATAAAGCGGGATGCATTCCATACTTTGTTCGCAAAATTTCTGTTTGCCTCGACTCTCTCATCGTAGAAACGCATGTCATTTCCAGGTGCATTTCCGGTTACCAGTGTGATACGGAGGGCATCTGCACCATATTTGTCGATGATCTCCAGCGGATCGATTCCGTTTCCAAGTGATTTACTCATCTTTCTTCCCTGGGAGTCACGGATCAGTCCGTGGAATAATACCGTGTGGAACGGCGCTTTTCCGGTATAGGCATATCCAGAGAATACCATACGGATTACCCAGAAGAAGATGATGTCGTATCCGGTTACAAGTACATCGGTCGGATAGAAGTAATCAAGATCTTCTGTCTTCTCCGGCCAGCCAAGTGTGGAGAACGGCCAGAGCGCGGAGCTGAACCATGTATCTAATGTATCTTCATCCTGCACAAAATGGGTACATCCACAGTCCGGGCATACATCCGGCATCTCTCTTGCCACAACCACTTTTCCGCATTCCTGACAGTAATACGCCGGGATTCTGTGTCCCCACCAGATCTGTCTGGACACACACCAGTCACGGATGTTGGACAGCCAGTTCATATAAGTCTTATTCATCCGCTCCGGAATCAGCTTCAGGTCCCCGTTGCTGATCGCTTCGATCGCCGGTTTTGCCAGTTCCTCCATGCGGACAAACCACTGCTGCTTTACGAGCGGCTCTACCGTTGTTCCGCATCTTTCGTGTGTTCCGACATTGTGAGAATGATCTTCTACTTTCACAAGGAATCCCTGCTCTTCAAGGTCGCTTACGATTGCTTTTCGCGCCTCATAGCGTTCCATACCCGCATATTTTCCGCCGCGTTCATTGATCGTCGCATCATCATTCATGATGTTGATCTCCGGCAGGTTGTGTCTCTTTCCGACCTCAAAGTCATTCGGGTCGTGTGCCGGTGTGATCTTCACCGCTCCGGTTCCAAATTCCTTATCTACATAGTAATCTGCCACGATCGGGATCTCTCTGTTTACCAACGGAAGGAGTACGTTCTTTCCGACGATATCTTTGTATCTCTCGTCATCCGGGTGTACTGCGATCGCTGTATCCCCGAGCATTGTCTCCGGACGTGTAGTCGCGATCTCAAGGAAACGGTCTGTTCCTACGATCGGATATTTGATATGCCAGAAATGTCCTGCCTGCTCTTCATGATCAACTTCCGCATCGGAAAGGGCTGTCTTACATACCGGACACCAGTTGACGATTCTGGATCCTTTGTAAATGTAGCCTTCCTCGTAAAGCTTGATAAATACTTCTTCTACCGCTTTGGAACATCCTTCGTCCATCGTGAACCGTTCTCTGTCCCAGTCGCAGGAAACGCCAAGCTTCTTTAACTGTCCTTCGATCGTTCCCGCATATTCATCCTTCCACTGCCAGGTGCGCTCTAAGAATTTCTCTCTGCCAAGTTCCTTCTTGTCGATCCCTTCTGCCTTTAACTGCTCTGTAACCTTTACTTCTGTGGCGATCGCCGCATGGTCTGTCCCCGGGATCCAGAGTGCATTGTATCCCTGCATTCTCTTATAACGGATCAGGATATCCTGAAGCGTATTGTCAAACGCATGTCCCATATGCAGTTTTCCCGTGATGTTCGGCGGCGGCATCACTGTCGTAAACGGCTTTCTGCTCCGGTCTACTTCTGCGTGGAAATACTTGTTCTCACACCATTTTTCATAAAGTTTCGGCTCAATCTCTTTCGGATTGTAAGTCTTCTCTAAATTCTTACTCATCATTTCCTCCTTTGCAAACCCTCTTTTTGCTCTTCATTTTCTTTCAGCTCTGTGATTGGATACCGCTCTTTTCAATTTGCTCTGATATACATGCGCAGCATGTTTTTCTTCCACAAGTTTTCAAAGAATTTTCCTACGAAATAAAAAACACCCTCTACATGCTGTAAAGGGCGAATGATCGCGGTACCACCTTTGTTATCTCTCTGCCCTTCGTTCCGTAAGTTGCCGGACAACAGCAGATCAATATCTCTAGCGTCCGGTAACGGGGACGATCCGTGACCACCTACTGTCAGCACTGCTGCCGCTTCAGTCGTCCGGTTCAAAAGCTACTTCCACAATTCCTTCTTGAAATCACCTTTCAGCCCATGAGTGATCCTCTCTTGCAAGGGATCTTTGCGTACTCCTCTTTCTCTCAACCTTTTCTTATTCGATATTCCTTATGATAGTCGGCTGACTGCCATTTGTCAAGAAGTTCATAAATTCTTTAGATTTTCATAAGTTCTTTTCAAATGGCAGCTTTGCATTTCTATAACTGCAATCCCCGGTAACGGTTCAGGCAGGCGAAGATCTCCTGCCTTCTCGGCATCGCAAAATTGACCGGAAGATAAGAAGACTCTGCGACAGACGCAAGTCCGTCCCGCTCCATCTTCTGTTCCATCGCATCCACTACCTGGCGGATCGTTTTCTTTCCGTCAAACAGATTCTGCTCCGCATATTTGACCAGATATCCAAGGGTATTTGTCTGCTCCCCATCGACGATCTGCTCGATATAGCGAAGCTCGATCGTCTCCCGGTTGATCTGGATCCCGTCTTTTCCCATCGCCTTGATCTTCACCTTGCCGCGGTCACCAAATGACTTGTTTTTCTGTGCGCTTCTCTGCTCACATGGATGCTTCATCTCCCTTTTTCCTTCCGATACCGGAAGCGGAAATGCTGCTGCCTCTTGTTTTGCAAATGCGGTAATCTCCGCCGGCTCATACTGCTCCATCTGGATGACCGTATCTGCGATGTGGAAATAAGATCCGGAGCTTCCTGCGACGATGATCGAGGACACTCCCTCTTTCTCGTACAGTTCCCTTACCCGGTCAATAAACGGTGTGATCGGCTCTTTCTCCCTTGCCACTACCCGCTGCATCAGTTCATCGCGGATCATAAAGTTCGTAGCGCTTGTATCCTCATCGATCAGAAACAGGCTGCTTCCCGCCTCGACCGCCTCGACTACATTTGCCGCCTGGGAAGTACTTCCGCTTGCATCTTCGGTATAGAATGCCTCTGTATTTTTCTTATTCGGAAGATTATTGATAAACATGGAAATATCCGTCTTTTTGATACTGCGTCCATCTTCGGCTCTGAGCTTGACCGCAGTATCATCGCTGATCACATATTCTCTTCCATCCCCGGCGATGTGATTGTACACACCGACTTCCAGCGCATTTAGCAGTGTAGATTTTCCATGATAGCCACCCCCTACGATCAGCGTGATCCCGCATGGGATCCCCATGCCGGTGATCTTTCCTCTGTGCGGCAGATCCATCTCCACTTCCAGCTCCTTCGGCGACCGGAACGGAATCCCGTTTTTCATCGGGCGCGAGGAAATCCCGCTCTCTCTTGGAAGGATAGAACCGTTTGCCACAAATGCACTGAGCCGCCGCTTCCTGATTTCTTCCCGGATCATCTGCTGATCTTCTGCCAGAAAGATGACCTGCTCTATCCTCTTCTTATTCGCACGCGGATAGAAAAAGGATTCCTGCACACACTCCGGAAGAAACTCAAAGAAAATCTTAATCAGCTCTCCGGAATTGATCGTCCTTCCATTTGCCGGAAATCCCACTTCCATGCGCACAAGCACGTTCCCACTTGCCGGATCGACCGTGCATGCTGTCCGTTCCAGAATCTCCTGCCCGCATCTGCTGACAGATAACAGTCCGCTCTTTCCGGACCCCTTTGCCTTGAAGTGGAACCGCTCAATTTTCTGATAAAATACTCTTGTCAGATAATCCTGCAGCGCGATCCGCTTAAATTTCCTGTCAAATAACTGCTTTGGGAACCCTGCCTGGCGCCCGTCGATCGAAATACTTACCTTCGATGGCGATGCAAACGGATCTCCCTGCACATGGTCAATCTGAAGAATATAGTTCTCGAACCGGTAACTGCCTTTCGTCCCCTTGTATGCAGGATAACTCTTCCGGTTGATCTCATTTAATAATTTTCTCAAATCTTGTGCTGACTTCATTTCCTTGCTTCCTACCTCTTTCTATGTTCTTTCTTGTTGCCTATATGCTTTTTATGCTCCGAGAGCATCTCTCAGTTCTTCCACGCTCGCTTTGATCATTGCTGCGCCTGCCTGTTCTAACTCTTCCCGGTTTCCATAACCATATAATACGCCGATGCACGGAAGATTCTGTTCTTTCGCTCCAAGTACATCGTGCATCCGGTCTCCGACCATGACCACCTGATCTCTGTCCGTGATCTGCCCCTGCTCCAGCACATATGCGATCACGTCCCCTTTTCTGACACGTTCTCCGCTCAGCTCACTTCCGCCGATAAACGTAAAATATTCTGTCAGGTGAAAATGTTCCAGGATCTGCTTTGCATACACCTCCGGCTTTGAGGTCGCCAGATAGACGTTCTTTCCCTGCTCTGTCAGTTCTTTTAGAAGCTGTTCAATTCCCGGATAGACTTTGTTTTCATACAATCCACGCACGGAAAAATATTCCCGGTACTTCTCCACAGCTTCCACAGCCTGCTCCCGGTCAAACCCATAATATTCCATAAAGGAATCCGCAAGCGGAGGTCCGATAAACTTACAGAGCGTATCAAGATCCTCCACCTCAATTCCATAAAATTTCAATGCATGTGCAACTGCACTTGTAATTCCAACCTTCGGATCTGTCAGTGTTCCGTCCAGATCAAATAAAATATGCTGATACATGTTCTTTTTCCCTTTTCCCGATTTTTATATTATTTTGTGACACTCCCACAGTAAAGGCGAGAAGCCTTACGGCGCATTCACTCCATGTGTACTGCTTCACGATCCTATTCGTGGAATAAAATGTCATGATTTACGCTGCTGTAAAACAGCTCTTTTACTTTTGCATAACTCATCTGTTCCATAGACATGATCCACATTAATTTCGTGATCACCGCCTCCAGCGTCATATCATATGCTTCGATCAGATCAAAGTCCTGCTTCACTTTCTTTCCGACTTCATAGACTGTCATATTGCTTC
>JAPFCT010000323.1 GCA_026169575.1 Faecalimonas sp. | reverse complement strand
TCCTGATACTGACCTCTTTTCTTGTTTAAAAAACAGTATCAGGATTTTTTGATTTTTCGCTTGTGAAATGCATTAGATATTCTTTAGATCTTACTCTTTCTGACCGCACGAACTGCCTTTTCCAGACTCTGCTTCTGTGAGAAATGCTTCCATACTTTCTGACTTTGCCGCAAGCACCAGCCAGTTTTTTAATACTTCCAGATTTTGCTCTGTCTCAATCCGTTTTCGGAACACATCAGGAATCTCGCCTTTGCACTCCAGAATCGTGCACAACGAAAGTTTTGCACCTTCCGCTCTTCCTTCAATTCTCCCTTCTTTTCTCTCATCTTTCAGCATCTCTTCCAAAATCATAAAACGCTCCTCCATCTCCCGGTCTCTCTTGATTTCCCGAATTGTTCTCTGCAGTCTTTCTACATAGTCATCGTGAAAATTTTGTTCACTCTCCCGCAGTCCTGCTTTTACAAATTTTAAAAAAGTGACAAGTTCTTTTGGGACTTCGTCTTCATTTTCTCCATGCGTACTCAGAAAAATGGTACACCTGCCATCCTGCAGTTTGCTTTCTTTACATTCTTTGCACTCACTTGAAAATATGTATCGATATTTCTTCTGCCCAAACGGGTCAAAGTCACATAGAAAAATAACATAAGTATCCGGGAGTTCTTCATACTCTTCCCCGGCTACCAGCAGTTCCATATCAATCTGACTTTGATAATATCTGCTTCTTCTCCCAAGTGCCAGCTTTTTAGACACCTGCATTTCCACATTATAGTGGGTCCGTTCTTCATCATTTGCATAGACATCCAGACGGACTCCCTTATACTCTGGATGGTAGATCATACTCTTTTCCTTACTGACAACCACCTCTGAGAGTTTTGTCTGAAGTACCATCTCCAAAAAATCTTTGCAGTTTTCCGGCATCGTCATCACTGCGCCGAACATAAAGTTATCTTTAATAGTAAGTTCTTTTAATTGTTTCTTCATCTGTTTTCCTCCGTTGTGCAGAGGAATTCTATGAGAAAATTATAACATGTACCTTCTGCTTTCCGCAATCTCTATTCAGCCTTTACATTTCCTTTTTCAATGTTTTCTTCTACAATTGCTCGCACGCATTCCCACACTGTTTTTGATGTCTCTTCCATTTTTTCGTTCCGTTTGTAGATCTGCGACCGTTTCACCCCATGTTCTGCCCAGCTTTTTCCTCCGGATGCGTGATTTAAAAGAAGTGGCTGGAAATTGTCCAGAAGGTGTGCATACTTTGCATCACTTGTCTCGTATGCCTCAAATTCTTCCCAGAGTTCCCGGAAATAAGCGCCCTGATCTGCCGGAAGGATTCCGAAGATCCGGTCTGCCGCCTTTTCTTCGCGCGCTCTCTTTGTGGCTGCTCCGGAGCTGTCATATGCGTAAGTATCTCCTGCGTCAATTTCTACAAGATCATGGATCAGTACCATCGTCATCACCTTCAAAAGATCTACCGCTTCCTCTGCATGCTCCTGCAAAAGTACCGCCATCAATGCAATATGCCAGGAGTGTTCGGCATCATTCTCTTTCCTCTCACCATCGGCAAGATAGGTCTGCCGAAATATATTTTTTACCTTGTCTATCTCCATCAAAAATGTGATCTGCTGCTGTAATCTTTCATTTTTATCCATCATTTCGTCCTTCCTTTCCTTCTTGTGATCGTATCTGTTATTACTATACCACACTCTCCTTTTTTTTTTTTTTTCAAATCACAGCAAGCAATCCATCAAGCCATTCCCAAAAAAGCAAAACAGCGCCGCCTTCCTGCACCTCAAAAATAGTTTCTCCCCACACTTGACAAAACGCTATAATATTTTTTAAAAAAATACCTTGCAAAGCGTCATAATATCCTTATAAACAACTCCTTACAAAACGTTAATCTTCTGGCCCGGCTCCCGACAAAAAGAAAAACTGCCATGTACTTTTTCCAACTGCTGCATTCTTTTACAGCAATCAGACATTAGCCATGACAGTTTTCTTACGGTTTTTTATTGTCTGTTATGAGTCTTTTTGTTTTTCCATTCTGCTTCTATACGTTTTTCTTCTCGCATTTTCTACAGCTTGTGTTCTTTCAGCCACTCGCTTGCATGTCCTGCGATCTCACGGATACATCCGTCTTCCACCGGAGAAGCGAGTCCTGCGCCTGCCACCAGACCGAGGAATGTATCTGTTCCGCCGCGCTGTACAAACATTTTGTATTTCTCCCATGCCTGTTTCCAGTCTTTTTCGATCTCAAGCCAGAACTGTAATGCAACAGTCTGTGCAAGGCAGTAGTCAATATAGTAGAATGGAGTCAGATAAATGTGATTCTGTCTCTGCCATCCGCCGCCTCTTCCGTAGAATGGCATCCCTTCCATGTCAAGGTACGGACGGTACATTTTCTCTAATTTCAGCCATGCTTCATTTCTCTCTGCCGGTGTCATTTCCGGGTGTTCATATACAACCTGCTGGAAGTGATCGACAAGGCATCCATACGGAATGAAGTTTAAAGTTCCCTCTAAGTGAGATACTTCGTATTTCTTTGTCTGGTGTTTGAAGAATAATTCATACCACGGTGTCGCAAAGAATTCCATAGACATAGAATGTGTCTCTGCCGCTTCCATCGATGGGAGATGCATGTCGATCAGCTCGATATTTTTCTCTGCCATATATGCAGCGAATGCATGACCTGCCTCATGTGTCAGCACATCCACATCACCGGCTGTTCCGTTGAAGTTTGAGAAGATAAACGGGCATCCATATCCCGGAATATCTGCACAGTAACCTCCTGTCGCTTTTCCCGGTTTTGCCACAACGTCAAACAGTTCTCTGTCAAACATCATCTTGATAAAATCTGCTGTCTCCGGCGACATCTCTGTGTACATCTTTCTTCCGGCTTCCATGATCTCATCATACGTTCCCTGTGGAACCGCGTTTCCATCCGGGAACTGAAGGCTGTCATCGTAGATCTTCAGATCTTCTACACCAATTCTCTCTGCCTGGTTTTTCTTGATTTCACATACGATCGGAACAAGGTCTCTTACAACCTGCTGACGGAAATCCGCGATTGCCTCCGGCGCATAGCAGTTTCTCTGACGGCGTACATAGCCAAGTTCCACAAAGTTTTTCATTCCAAGTCGGTGTGCCTGCTCAGTACGGTTCTTGACAAGCTTGTCAAAAATTTCATCCAGCTCTTCCTGATGTTCGTCAAAGAATCTTCCGGAAGCTTCATATGCCGCTTTTCTGACTTCTCTGTCCTGGCTCTGCATGTAAGGTCCTAACTGGGAAAGGTTACATTTTTCTCCGTTAAAATCAATCTGCGCACTTGCGAGCAGTGACTGGTACTGCGTCTGCAATGTACTCTCTTCCTGCAGCAATTCTGTGATCTCCGGGGAAAATCCTTTCATCGAAAGCTCCAGATTGATAAACAGTACTTTGCCAAGCTTCTCTTCCAGTTCTTTTCTGAATGGAGATTCTAACAATGCCTTATTATACTTCTGCATCTCTTCTTCCAGCATTGGTCCGATATGATCATTGTACTCTCGTTCTTTTGCATAGAATTCATCTTTTGTGTTGATCGTATAGCGGATATACACAAGAGAGTCTGCTGTGGAGATTTCTTTTTCCACATCATTCATCTTATAGATCGCCTGTAACTGTTCTTCAGCAGACTGCGCATGTTTTAATTCTTCTGTGATCTCCTGGATCTTCTTCTTTGTCTCCTCAAGATCAATTCTTTTGTAAGTAAACTCACTGAATTTCATAGCTTTTACCCCTTTCCGGCTTTTATTTTCCCTCCGGCAAAGGCAGGAGGTGATTTTACAGCATATTCTGCTGTAACTTTTTCATTTTATAAAAGAGCGTGCCGGATTTTCTCCGTCAGGGTACCCCCCTTACAGATCTGTCTCAAACACGCTCAAATATAATCATTCTTTTGATTTTATCGGAAGAAAAAGAACAGTACAAACGAAATAATGCCTACAACGACTGCGAGTACCGGCCACAACGCCCAGAAAGCACCGAGTACCATCGCCAGATAATCATTTTTCTCCAATGGAACATCTTTGATCTCTTCTCTGAACTTATTGAACTTTGCGTCCGCCTCTTCTATCATCTTTGCACGCTTGCTGTTTTTCCCAAATAATAACATCGTACTCTTCCTTTCTACCTCTGTATAAAATCGCTATTTCTCTTATTATACTATACTTCCTCTTTCTTTTCCAGTGGGAAGTGGCATGCAACATAGTGCTCCGGCTCTAATTCTCTTAATTCCGGTGTCACATGTTTACAGATTTCCTGACAATATTTACATCTTGTATGGAACTTACATCCTTCCGGCGGATGTACCGGGCTTGGGATGTCTCCTTCCAGAGGAACGATCTCCTTCTTATGATCCGGATCTGTTGTCGGGATCGCTGACAGAAGCGCCTCTGTATATGGATGCATCGGGTGATCGAACATCGCTTTGGAAGATGCAAGTTCTACAATATTTCCAAGATACATTACCCCGATTCTGTCACTGATGTATTTGACAACGCTCAGTCCGTGGGAGATAAATAAATATGCAAGATTTTCCTTTTCTCCGAGATCCTTTAACAGATTGACGATCTGTGACTGGATCGATACGTCGAGCGCAGATACAGCTTCATCACAGACAACAAATCTCGGTTTCAGTGCAAGGGCACGGGCAATACCGATACGCTGTCTCT
>JAPFCT010000132.1 GCA_026169575.1 Faecalimonas sp. | reverse complement strand
TATATGCCTGATGTCCCACATCCCAGATAATCTTATCCTCCGGAAGATCAAAAATCAGATGCATTGCCATCGTCAGTTCAACTACTCCGAGATTCGATGCAAGATGCCCTCCGGTCACACTGATCTTCTCGATCAGGAAATCCCGGATCTCCTGCGCAAGGATCTCAAGCTCCTCCGGATCTAGTTTTTTAATATCATTTGCTTTCTGAATTTTTTCCAGTACCATAGGCACTCCCTCTATTTTTCCCGATGTATCAGTTCCTGCAGAAGCTGCTCCAGATAAGGATTTTCTCTCTGAAGCCCCTTAAGCAGAGCGATCGCCTCCTCGGAGATCTGTTCTACATCCCTTTTTGCTTTCTCTAATCCAAAGAGCGTCACATAAGTCGTCTTCTCATTTTTCTGGTCGCTGAATACCGGTTTGCCAAGTACTTCCTCCGTACTTGTGACATCCAGAATATCATCCTGGATCTGAAATGCGATCCCAATCTTCTTTGCAGCCTGCTCGATCACTCCGATCTCTTCTTCTGACGCGCCGGCAAGGATCGCGCCGATCATCATCGCGCTTTCAAGAAGCGCTCCGGTCTTCAGTTCATAGATAAAGGAAAGGATATCTGCTGTTACTTCCTTTCCATCTGCACTGACATCTGCAACCTGACCTCCGATCATCCCGTAAATTCCTGCTTTCTTTGCAAGAACCTGAAGCGCCCGCCCGATCCGGACTGCCTCCCCCGGCTCCTCAGAAAATGCAGTGCATGCAGTCTCAAACGCATAATTTAGCAGTGCATCCCCGGCAAGAATTCCCATATCCTCCCCGAACACAATATGCGTCGTCTTCCGCCCTCTCCGGTAATCATCATCATCCATCGCCGGAAGATCATCATGAACGAGTGAATAAGTATGGATCATCTCGATCGCCGCCATAAATGGCCGGACGATCTTCGAAGTACCGCCAAACATCTGAAACGTCTCCGCAAGCAACATCGGCCGGAGTCTCTTTCCTCCCGCCATCAGACTATATTCCATCGCCTCCATGATGATCTTCTGCTTTCCTTCCTGCGGGGGCAGATACTCCTTTAAGATCTGTTCGATCTCCCCGGTTTTCTTTTGTCTCTCGTCCTTAAAATTCATGACACTCTCCATTTTCTTCTAATATCTGTATCTTTTTTTCCACTGTATCGATCTTGTCATTGCATAACTCCAAAAGTTCTATTCCTCTGTGATAAAGTGAAAAAGACTGTTCCAGAGACAGTCCCGGCTCTTCCATCTGCCGCATCATCTCATCCAGCTCCTGGAACAGTTCCTCAAGCGTTTTATTCTCCCTCGCTGTACTTTCTGCCATCCTCTGCCTCCTTTTCCACTCCTGTCACCTGCGCGTGTATTGTTCCGTCTGTCACCTGGATCGAGAGTACCTCCCCGGGACAGACCTCCTTTGTCCTTCTGATATTCTTTCCATCTGCATTCTCTACGTAAGAAAATCCCTGCCCGAGTTTCCTTACGGGAGAAAGCCCGTTGAGCCGCTCTGCACAGACTGACATCGCATGCTTTGCCTCGCGCAGCTGCTCCTGCATCTTCTGCCGGAGACGTTCTTCCAGATCTGCCGCCTGCTGCCGCCTCTCATTGAGCTTGATCTGCGGATGCAGGTACGAAAGCTTCTGTGCTCTCAGATCTGTCTGCCTTTGCTTCTCCTCCACCGTCCGCAGGAGCATATGCCTCAGCTTTCTGTTCGCCTCTTCCATGTAAGAGCGGACCGTGCTGTACTCATAAACCGCAAGTTCTGCCGCCGCAGAAGGCGTCGGCGCACGCAGATCCGCCACATAATCGGCAATCGTCGTATCCGTCTCGTGTCCCACTGCTGAGATGACCGGTGTTTCACACGCAAAGATCGCGCGGGCGACCGTCTCCTCGTTAAATGCCCACAGATCTTCGATAGAGCCACCGCCTCTCCCTGCGATGATCACATCCACACCGAACGCATCCAGTCTTCGGATCCCTTCGGCAATGCTCTCAGCCGCTCCGCTCCCCTGCACCAGCGCCGGGCATAAGTACAGCTGTACATATGGGTTCCTTCTCGATGCAATGTGGATGATATCCCGTATCGCCGCTCCGGTCGGGGCTGTCACGATCCCGATCCTGCCGGCAAAGGCAGGAATCGGGCGCTTGTACTCCTCTGCAAACATCCCCATTTCTTCCAGTTCCTGCTTAAACTTCTCAAACTTCTCATACAGCAGTCCGGCTCCATCTAAGATAATCTCTTTTGCGTAGAGCTGGTATCTGCCGTCACGCTCATAGACATTGACGCTTCCGAGGACAATGACCTGCTGTCCTTCTCTCATCTGGAAGGCAAGACCGTCCCGCTGTCCTGCAAACATCACGCAGGCGATCGTTCCGGTCTCATCTTTCAGCGAAAAATAAATATGCCCGGACGTATGATACTTGCAGTTTGACACTTCTCCTCTGACATAGATGCGCCCAAGCATAAAATCCTGCGTAAACATATTTTTGATATAAGAATTGACCTGCCCGACAGAATATACACTGCGCATGACACTACCTCGGATTAACGATCTTTCCGAGGACTCCGTTGATAAAGGACGGACTTTCTTCTCCTCCATATCTCTTCGCCAGTTCTACCGCCTCGTTGATCGCAACACCCTGCGGTACTTCTTCATCCCATTCGATCTCATAAACTGCAAGACGCAGGATCGTAAGATCTACCTTTCCCATTCTGGATGTCTTCCAGCCCGTCGCAGAAGTATTGATCATCTCGTCGATCGTCTCTACTTTCTCCGCGATCGCGGTATATTTTCTGCGGATATATTCCTTTTCCGTATCCTTTGCCGACTCTAATTCCTCCAGATAAAGTGCAAGCTGCTCCTCCATCTCTTCCTTCGGCTGAAACTCGATGCGGAATAATATTCTAAAAATGTGTTCTCTAAGTTCTGATCTTCCCATTGTATACCTCACTGTCTGTTTTTTCAAAGGTTATCTCTTCGATAGGCACTATTATACTACATAACATGCCATATTGCAAAATAGAATTCCAACGGATTTTGGACAGCACGTAAAAAAGTGTGCTGAGCACACTCTCAGCTCCCCTGC
>JAPFCT010000106.1 GCA_026169575.1 Faecalimonas sp. | reverse complement strand
GTATGCATATAGCGCAGCGGAATGGATACGAGCACCATCGGAACACCCTGATTTGAGAAATGGATCTTATCTCCATCTGTGTAGCTCAGCCGGCTTGCCGCCTCGATCTGCACTTCGATCCCTGCCTTTTCTGCACAGGCTTTCATCTCTTCATTCAGCGCTTTGACAACAATTGGACTGTTACACAGTACCGGACCTCCGCCAAGTGTCACGGTTCCTGCGTCTGCCGCATTTACTCCTTCATAATCGCTTGTATATGTGACATCAACAACAACTGCCAGGTCAGGCTGAATCCTTGTACTTGTCCAGTAAGCTCCACTCTTTGTCGTCTCTTCTCCGACTGTGGAAGCCGCATAAATGCCTGCTTTGCAGCCTCTCTCCTTTGCCTTTCGAAGCGCTTCCATAATAATGAAAACACCGATTCTGTCATCCAGCGCCCGCGCCGTCATTCTTCCATTTGCCATCCTGCGGATCTGTGTATCCAGCACGATCGGATCTCCGAGATTTACATAGCGAAGCGCATCTTCTCTGTCAGCTGCACCGATATCGATCAGGAAATCAGACGTTTTAAGGTCACTCTTTTTTGTCAGTTCCCTGCATGCTTCCACTACGCCATATACAATCCCATTTGCAGTCCGGATCTGTACCTGCTGTCCAGGATACGTTGCAAGAATGATCCCGCCGCGGTCGATCACCTGCAGTCTTCCGTTGTCTGTGATATTTGAGATCATCAGTCCGATCTCATCTGCATGTGCAGAGAGCATGATCCGCTTCTCTGCCTCCGGATTGACAACACAGATCAGATTGCTCATCTCATCCCGCCTGATCTCATCTGCACAGTCCCTCATCTGGGCTTCTACTACATCCTGCACCGGTTCCTCATAGCCGGATACAGAAATCTGACTCAAAAGTTGTTCTAAAAAATTTTCATTCATGATGTATGCCACCTCTTTCTATATTATAGTCCATTTTATATATGAACAAATACTTCCGTAAAGATAAAGCTGGAGCATTACTCCGACAGACTAATCATCTGCCAGAGCAATCACCCCTATAGAAATTATTTAGAAAGACGTATTCTTTCATGTGCAATTTGTTTGTCAGCAGTTTCTTTATTATTGAATGGAGTTACCCGGAAATCAATTGTAAATGCTTCATTCTTTGCACGATATTTATCCAGCTGCCACTGTCCGCAAGAATAAGATCCCAAAGCATTTTGCTTATAGTCTACATTAAATACAATATAATCTCTCTTTTTAAGATCACAAGTATGTTTTGCATCATCCAGATCTTTTTCTTCATAGAAGGACGCGCTGAAGTTAAAGCTATTCTCAGTAGAAGCCACCATACCCATTCCACGGTCATTTGTCAGTGATACCCATTTACAATCCATGTGATTTCCATTTGCCTGAGGAACAACATAGTTTGTAAATAAACCATCTACGGTATTTTCATATACGCCCATCAGACCTGCCTCTTTGGAATCCGAATAATTTTCTCCTGGTCCACGTCCAAAATAACGAACATTTTCCATAGATTCATCAAGATGCATTGTCACACCAATTCTTGGGAACATATCCGGAGCACATCCAAGTTTTCCTCCCATTGCCATATTGGCAGAGGATCCGTTTGCAGAAATAGAAGCACCTGTATCTTCCATTTTTCCTCCCGGAACACCTGATACACGAATCAAAACATCCCCAGTTGGACACACAACATATTCATATGTTGTATCAAAGTGCCATGCACTGTTTGTTGTTCCATTAATTGTTTTCACAATCATCTTGAGGAAATGTCCATCTTCTTCGTAATGAATGTCCATGACTACTTCATGTTCAAGATGTAAGAAATATACTTTCTTCAGCTGGTCGATAATCTCCATATCATTGCTGATCGGAGCTCTCCAGAGTGTCAATCTTGGACCTTTGCTCATAATCTGCATACCATCACGCACAATACTTGTAATATTTCCGCGAACCAAATCAAATTCTACATAGAAATTCGCACCTTCTGCACGAAGCGTTGTGTGTTTCTTTGTTACTTTCAATGTTCCTTCCGGAATCACTTCAATTCCTTCCTGATAAATCGGAAGTTTGAATTGTGCTGTTGCAAGTTCATGCCCTGCCGGAGCGTACGGCGCTGCATTTTTTAACTGGTAAGAAATGTTTAAATAATACTCTGCTCCAGGTTTTGCCTGCACACCAGCCAAAGTGTAAGGAATTACGATATCCTTTCCTTCTCTTGCCGGAATTGACGGCAAATCCATGCTTCCGCTCTGAATCATGACATCGTCTTCCATAATCTGATATACCAGGCGGAACTGATCCAGATCTGCAAAATCATAACGGCTTAAAAGATGAATCATTCCTTTTTCAAGATCTACCTCTGTCGTTGTTATAGGCTCTACAACTTTCTTATATTCATATAATCCCGGTGAAGGAGTGCGGTCTGGCATCAGCATACCATCAATACAGAAGTCTTTGTTACTTGGATCATCACCAAAGTCTCCTCCATATCGATAATATTTCTCTCCGTCTTCTGTATAACTTTCAATTCCATGATCAAACCATTCCCAGATAAATCCTCCCTGCAGTTTATCATGTGCATAGAACAGATCCTGATACTCTTTTAAATTTCCTGGTCCATTCCCCATTGCATGGCAGTACTCACAAAGTAAGTGTGGATGTTTACTATTCTCAATAACATCTTTCATCAAGAAAGGTTTTGCAGGATTTTCAAGCCATGTGTACATAGTAGAATATACATCTGCATATTCCATATCAAAATCGCCTTCATAGTGAACTAATCTGGTTGGATCCATCTGATGCGCTACTTCCGTCATCTTAAAGAAATTACATCCAGATGCGGATTCATTTCCGAGCGACCACATAAGGATAGAAGGATGATTTTTATCACGCTCGATCATACGCACCATACGGGATACGTATGCAAGTTCCCATGTCGGATCATCTGAAATCCATGCATAATTTCCGGTCAGTTCAAATCCGTGACACTCCAGGTCAGTTTCATCGATCACATACATACCATATTCATCACAGAGATCGTACAGATAATAAGAATCCGGATAGTGACATGTACGAATCGCATTTACATTAAATTGTTTCATTAAAATAATGTCTTTTTCAATCTCTTCTCTGGCTACAACACGTCCATTACGAGGATTATAATCATGACGGTTCATTCCTTTAAATTTGATTGCCACACCATTTACAAGGAATGTATCTCCATTCAGACGAATGTTTCGGAATCCTACCTTTTGCGGGATCACCTCGATCACTTCATCCCCTCGTTTCACTGTCATCAATAACTGATATAAATACGGTGTTTCTGCTGTCCACGGATTCACATGTTCGATGATTCCCTCACATACAACGCTGTTTCCTTCTGATATTTTCGTATCCTGCCATACACAGACACCGGATGCATCCAACAGTTCAAAAGTGACTTGTACTTTTTCTTCTGTTCTAAGAGAAGCATTCAGCGAAAACAGTCCATTTTTATATGTATCATCCAGGTCTGCGACTACTTTATAATCATTGATTCCTTTCTTTGGCACTCCAAGCAGTTCTACATCACGGAAGATACCACTCTCCCACCACATATCCTGAT
>JAPFCT010000295.1 GCA_026169575.1 Faecalimonas sp. | reverse complement strand
TGAGAGCGGCACATATTCATCTACCGACTTTTGGCTGATCACGACTCCGGCAGCATGCATCGAAGTATGGCGCGGAAGCCCCTCCAGTCGTTTTGACATGTCAATCAGGTATTTTACCTGCTCGTCTGTCTCATACATTTTCCGGAACTCCGGATTCATTTTCAGCGCTTTGTCTATTGTGATGTTCAGTTCTGTCGGGATCATCTTTGCGATTGTATCGACAAATGCATACGGCAGATCCATCACGCGCCCGACATCCCGGATCACACCTCTCGCTGCCATAGTACCGAATGTTACGATCTGTACAACACGGTCTTTTCCATATTTTCGCACAACATAGTCGATAACTTCCTGCCGCCGTTCAAAGCAGAAGTCGATATCGATATCCGGCATAGATACACGCTCCGGATTCAGAAAACGCTCAAACAGAAGCTGATAGCGGATCGGATCAATGTTCGTGATGCCAAGACAGTAAGAAACGATACTTCCCGCTGCGGAACCTCGCCCCGGCCCGACACTGATATCATGATCCCTGGCATATTTGATGAAATCCCACACGATCAGGAAATAATCGACATACCCCATATTTTTGATCGTATCCAGTTCATAGGAAAGACGTTCTTTTAATTCTTCTCCCGGATCCGGATACCGCCGTTCTAATCCTTCAAAGCAAAGCTTGTTCAGATATTCCCACGAAGTCAGCCCGTCCGGCACATCATATTTCGGGAGTTTTGTCACTCCAAACTCAATCTCTACATGACATCTGTCTGCGATCTTCTGTGTATTCTCCAACGCCTGCCTTGCATATGGGAAAAGTTCGATCATCTCCTGCTCTGACTTGACGTAATACTGTCCGCCCGCATAGCGCATCCGGTTTTCATCCGCCAGTTTTTTCCCGGTCTGAATGCAGAGCAGGATATCGTGCGGCTTCTCATCTTCCGCATAAGTGTAATGGACATCATTTGTCGCCACAAGCTCGATCCCGGTCTCTGCCGCCAGCCGGATCAGCCTCTGGTTGACATCCGCCTGCTCTGCCAGCCCATGGTCCTGAAGCTCCAGAAAGAAGTTTCCCTTTCCGAAAATCGACTCATATCTCAGCGCCGCTTTTTTTGCTTCCTCGAACATTCCCCGGAAAAGATTTTTCTGAACCTCCCCTGCAAGACACGCGCTCAGTGCGATGATCCCTTCATGATACCGTTCCAGCAATTCCATATCAATCCTCGGCTTGTAGTAATATCCCTCCACAAATCCTTTGGAGACGATCTTCATCAGGTTCTGATAGCCCTGATTATTTTCTGCAAGCAGCACCAGATGGTAATAGCGGTCTTCCCCACCGCTGACCTCCCGGTCAAAACGAGAACCCGGAGCCACATACACTTCACATCCAAGAATCGGATTGATTCCTGCTGCCTTCGCCGCCCGGTAAAAATCGATCACACCAAACATCACGCCGTGATCGGTGATCGCGGCACTGTTCATGCCCAGTTCTTTGACCCTGGCAACGTATTCTTTGATTTTATTTGATCCATCCAGAAGACTGTACTCTGTATGGACATGCAAATGTGCAAAACTCATAAATGATTCTGATTCCCTCCTTTTCTATTTCTGCTGCCGAAATCCGAAATACAGAAGATGACATCTCCTCATTTCTTCATCGGCAGACTTCTATTCTTCCCATGTTTATTAAAATGATTGTAAAATCTACGCATCCAGTATATCATTATTAAAACTCACCGTCATTCCTTTTCGGATAGAAAAATCCTGCCTCTTAAAATAAAGGTCAGGAAAGTCTGTCTTTTTACAATTTCACTCAAACTAATCTCAGAAACTACAAAATAAGGATGAACCCTGCTTTATCAGACTTCATCCTCACACAAATATTCTTATGCTATTTCATCACAATACAATCTTCCCTGATCTCAATCTTTCTCTCTTTCAACAGTCTTCCCACTGCTCTTTTGAATGCGTTCTTGCTCATGCCGAGTTCTTTTTTAATCTTTTCTGCGTCTGCCTTGTCATTGAATGGAAGCATGCCATCACATTTTTTCATGATGCCGAGCACATACTCTGCATCCTTATCCATCTGCGCCGGGATCTTCTCGCGAACACTTAAGTCCAGCTTTCCGTCTTCCTTGACTGCTGTGACTCTTCCGGTCACCTCTGTTCCGACCCGGAAGTTTCTGAATACTTCTTTTCTCGGGATTAGCGCAGAGTATTTGTTATCTACCGCGACAAATACTCCAAAACGGTCACTGGTGTCATAGACGATCCCGTGTACCATATCATCCTTTTTGTACGGAGAGTCTGTGCGGAGAAGTCCGTATACTTTCATCGTCGCACAAAGTCTCTGGCTTTTGTCAATGTAAAGTGTCACAAGACACTTATCTCCTTTTTCTACTTTTGCTGTCTGTTCTTTAAATGGGAGGAACAGATCTTTCTCCAGTCCCCAGGATAAAAATGCACCGAATTTTCCCACATCCGCGACTTCGAGCACTGCAAGTTCTCCGACTCTTAATTCCGGCTCATTTGTTGTCGCGATCAGACGGTCGCTGGAGTCCTTATATAAGAACACTTCGATCGGATCTCCGACTTCAATATCCTCCGGCACCTGTTTTTTCGGGAGAAGCACACGCTCTTCATCACTCCCCAGATACACGCCAAAATCTACGATTTTTACTACTGTCAATACTTGTTTCTTCCCTAACTGCATCCTAATATTCTCCTCTTACTTGTACGACCGCATATGGTCTTCCCTTTTCATCCCCAAGCACGATCGTTGTGTTATCTTGTTCCTCTTTGATAGACGGGTAAATCGTATCCCCATACACGGCTGACTTTTTATATTCTACCCGCAGTTCCCGGATCTCTGACAAAGTTCCCATCTCTTCCCACACATCCATTGCCATCTGTACATACTGACTGTTATTGACGTGATGGTTCGTATCAATCTGATGTCTTCTGACCGGAAATGGCTCTCCCTGCACTGATTCTTGAGGAAGTGGTATTTTTCTTCCCGCATACGCCATCGGAAGCGGCTCTTCGATTCCGTATACTTCAACATCTGCCGGTTCCGGTCTCGCCGGACGTCCTTTCTCCAGATCCATAAATACCCAGATAGAGTGTGCCCAGGCAATTTTTTGTCCATTTTTATCTGTCATCACAAAATTTCTCGTACCATATAATCCGTCAAATCCAGTCGCAAATGTCTGTACCGTCACTTCTTCTCCAAGCTCTGGATACCGCTCAATGATGATCTGCCAGAAAGACAGCACCCACACTTTCTTCCGCTCTTCCAGATATTCACATCCCACCCCGAGTTCTTCTGACTGGAAGGTACTGCAGTCCTGAAAGTAATTGACAAGGTTCGGAAGTGTCAGCCTCCGGTCTCCGCCTACCTCACTGTATCTGATTCGTTGTTTCCATTGGTATTTCATCTGTATCTGCCTCTTTTACTTTTCTTTTTCATATACAAAACTTGTCTCTACGGTGATCACGCACTGATATCTCGGATCTCTCTCCTGGATACATCTGACAAATAAGTCATGCAGTTCTTTTTGCTTTGCCTGATCATATTCATGGGGAACGACCATATCGAAGATCAGATTGATCTGTTCTTTTCCGTCCACCATACGGAAATCGTGGATACTTGCATCTGCATCCAGCGACTGCAGCACTTCTTCTGCCATCTTTCTGGCTTCAAGCACTGTCTCATCTTTTGTCTCCACCGGATCCATATGGATCACAAGGAAAATGCCAAGCTGTTTTAACGCATCCCGCTCGATCCGGTCGATCACTTCATGGGACACTTCAATATCTGTATCATTTGGGACTTCTGCATGGATCGATGCCATGCTTTTGCCCGGTCCATAGTTATGTACAATCAGATCATGACTGCCTACGATTCCGTCATACTGCTCCACAAATTTTGTGATCTGGACATAGACTTCCGGCGAGACCGCCTCACCGATCAGCGGCTCCAGCGTATCTTTCGCGATACTGACACCAGCCCACATGACGACAAGTGACACCCCAAGCCCTACGAATCCGTCAATATTGATCCCGGTAAGCCCGAAAAAGATCAGCGAGACGATCGTTGCAGAAGTTGTGATGACATCTCCGATCGAATCCGCCGCTGTCGCCAGCATCACCTGGGAGTTGATCCGCTTTCCGAGCTTTTTGTTAAACATCCCAAGCCACAATTTGATGCCGACAGAAATCAGTAATATTATAACAGAAATCAGCTGAAAGTGCATCTCCTGCGGATGCATGATCTTCTGGATCGCATCTTTCAAAAAAGTAAATCCAACCTCAATGACAAGGAAGGATACGACAAGTGCGGAAATATACTCGATCCTGCCATGTCCAAACGGATGGTCTTTGTCGGCCGGCTTACTCGCAATCCGGACCCCGACAAAACTGATGATCGAAGATCCCGCATCTGACAGGTTGTTAAATGCATCTGCCATGACAGAGATACTTCGGAGGATCAGCCCGATACTGATCTTGATCAGGAACAATATGACATTACAAAAGATGCCGACGACACTCGCCAGCATCCCATACCTTGTCCGGACTGCATTATTTTCTGTCTCTTCATAATCTTTTACAAATCGTTTTACTAACCAGTCGGTCATAAACTCTCTCTCCTCTTTTGCTTCTTCTATTTGTCATCTTTCTCCGGGAAAAAGAACCATCTGACTTTTACTTTTGCATCGGAAGTGACCAGATCGTATTCTTCGTCCGTCAGCACTTCTTTCAGTTCCTGCTTTCCTTCCTCCGGCACAACTGCATGGACTGCATCGATAAAACAGAGATTCGGATAGAGGACACACCACCAGTTCTGCCCTTTCGCCTCCCCGATCTCAATGCGGAGCGCCTCATACTCTCCTGCCGGAAATGTCACATCCCCATAGGTCTTTTCCGGGAAATCGCTTGTCGTCAGTTCCAGATGGACCGGATAATCGTAAGATTCCCCACAGACTACCGCCTGCGCGATATCTCCCAGTTCTCCGATATGATCCGAAACCCACTGTTTTGTCTGTACAAGATCTGTGTGCTTCGGCATCTTGTATTCCATATAGGAAAGAACTGCCTCCTTGACTTTCATCTTCAGTTCCTGGTCTTCCTTGCTGTCACTGTTTGCCAGCACATGGAACCGGAGGACTTCCCCCGCCATATGCTCCTGAAGCGCTGTCATCTTTTCCTGCGCGGCAGCGTGCATCCTGCTTGTCACCACCCCGGTAACTACCCCTGCCAGCAACAGTGCGATCAGAAAGATCCGGAATTTTATTTTCCCTGACACCCCCGCCGTCTCTTTTGCCGCTGTTTCTTTCTCTCTCCCGCTCATGCCCGTGTACCTCCCTCTCTTTGATATAAGGAGTATGTACGGACGGGCCCGGTTTATTCATTTTGTCTTTCTTTTTACAGTGATTTTCTTCTATTCTTTTTTCGAGCGGATCGTGTGCATCACTGCCTCCACCTGATTTTCAATATGGCGGCACACGATCTTTGCAGCCTGCTCTTTATTCCGCTTTTCGATGTTTGCAATGATCTGGTCATGCTCCTCCAAAAGCTTCACATGCGATTCATCCTTTTTCAGATATTCCACGCGGAAACGGTACATCTGCTCCCGAAGATTATTTAACAGCTGGATCAGACGCTGATTATCTGTCGCCATGTAGATCACATCGTGGAATTTTACATCTGCCTCCGCATATTTTGTCACATCTTTCGTCTTCAATGTCACTTCAAATTCCTTCGCCGCTGCTTTCAGTTCTTCGATCTGCTCCGCGGTCATCTTCTCGCATGCGATCTCGACTGCCAGCTCCTCCAGAGCACGTCTGACTTCCAGCACATCTTTCAGACTCTTCTCTGTGATCTCTGCAACTTCCGCGCCTTTTCTCGGGATCATGAGTACAAGTCCTTCCAGCTCTAATTTACGGATTGCCTCACGGATCGGTGTTCTGCTGACCCCCAGCTTATTGGCAAGCTGTATCTCCATCAGACGCTCTCCCGGCTTTAATTCTCCGCGCAGGATTGCCTGACGCAGTGTATTAAATACAACATCTCTCAATGGTAAATACTCGTCCATACTTACTTGAAATTTTGGTTCCATGTTCTTACTTCCTCCTTGCATTGTGTATATTGGTAATATACACCTGCTTTGCCAGTTCTCTGTCTCTGATTGCCTTCTGTGCCTCGCGCGCCATCCTGCGGTCCCGGAACAGTCCAAATACCGTCGGCCCGCTTCCGCTCATCATCGCATTTAAAGCTCCGTGCTCTTTCATCGCATGTTTGATCTCCTCGATCACCGGATATTGACTGATCGTCACGGTCTCCAGCACATTTCCCATAGAAGCGGCCACCTTGTCGATACTCTGTTCTGAAAGTCCTGCAAGAATCCCATCGATATCCGGATGCACTGTGATCTCCCCGGAATCCAGCTTCTCATACACCATCTTCGTAGACACACTGATTGGAGGTTTCGCGATCAGCACATAACAATTCGGCATCTGCGGCAATCTTGTCAGCTCCTCGCCGATCCCCTCTGCCAGCACAGTCCCTCTCATAATGCAGTACGGGACATCCGCGCCGAGCTTTACTCCTCGATCCATCAGTTCCTGCTCGGAAAGTCCCAGCGAAAACATCTTATTCATCCCAAAGAGAACCGCCGCCGCATTGGAACTTCCTCCTGCCAGACCTGCCGCCACCGGGATATGCTTGTCAAGCGTGATCGACACTCCGTCCTGAATATCAAATTCATCGATCAAAAGCTTCGCCGCCTTGTACGCAATATTATTTTCATTGACCGGAAGATAGAATAAATTCGTCTGAATCCGTATGCCCGGCTCATCCATCCGCCTCAGTGTCACATCGTCATACAGATAGATCGTCTGCATGACCATCCTGACATCGTGATAGCCGTTCTCTCTTCTTCCAAGTACATCGAGTCCCAGGTTGATCTTTGCCAGAGATTTTAACTTTAAGTATCTCATCTTCCTACCCCTTTCGCCCACAGAACACGGATTTTTTGCCATGCCATTGTATCCGGCAAAAAATCCGTGTATCTTGTATACATTATTCTTATAGTATACTCATGTTTTCTTTAAAAATCAATATCTTATCCCCCGGTTTCACCTGATCCTCGGACAGCCCGTTGACTTCCCGGATCCCTTCTACGGTCGTACAGTAGCGCTTTGCCAGCGACCACAATTCATCCCCCTCTTTTACGATATAGCCGATGATTCCCGGTCTTTTCTCCAGCTCTTCCGTCTGATATGGCTCCATCGTGATGGCATCAATGATCTCTGTCTGCACCGGCTGCCGGATAAAACTGCTAAATGCCAGCACCGCCTTCACTTCGATCTCCCCGCTGCCTGCCATCGAGATGGAAAGCTGCTCGATATGATCTGAAATATCATATTTCGTCCTTTCATCCATGCCCTCCGCCTCTAACAGATACGAAAATGGCACCATTCCCTGCCAGGTTGCAAACGGCACTTCATCATTTGCCTTCACATACAGAAATGAGACATGCAGGATCCCTTCTATTTGGATTCCATCTGCAGTCACTTCTGTATGTTCTACCTGGATATCGCCGCCGCTGTGACAGATCTGAAGGATCTCCTCCTTTAATTCCGGCAGAGAGAGCTGCTCCGTCAGCTTGCATTTGGAGTGATTCTGGAGCAGAAGTGTCTCATAGACTGCCTCCCGCTTTCCAAGACTGCATTTTTCCCGCAGGGAATAGGCATCTTCCAAGATCTCCAGTTCGTCTTCCTGATAAATCGTGATCTTCAGATCCAGGGTCGCCTCGATTCCAAGCACCCGCATCTCTCCATCCTCGTCCATGCGGATATCTACCAGCGTATCTTCCAGGTTTGCACAGAGATGATGATACATCTGCGCCTCAGCACCGGAACATTCTACCGTCCCCTCATACGGAACGGTCTGTTCTATCCAGTCTTCTTTCTGCTCCTCGGACAAATAGAAACAAAAGACGAGCAGTTCCCCCTTTACGACAAGCTGGTCATCGATCAATTTAGAATCCAGCTTCCGGTTGACAATGTCTGTCCATAAGATCGTTCCGATATTTTCCTTTGTCCCCGGCAGTGTGATCTCTTCTTTGATCCGGTACGTATCTTTTTTCCCGGTATGCAGTTCCAGGATCTTTGCCGTACGCTTTTTCTGGAAAATCCCCTCTCCCTCATCAATCCCGGTCGTTGTCTCTTCCTCGCAGAGTGTTTCCTGACAGATCTGAAGTTCCACCATTGCCTTCAGATTCATTTTCCGGGAATGGATCAGCGCCGGCGCAAACTCTACCCGGTAATCCCCAACACTGTATGTAACATGCTCTCCTCCCTCCTCAATATAGACCATCTCCTCAAACGGAAGTCTGCCCTCAACGGCTGCCAGCTTCGGCTCCACCTCGTCTGTCACATACAATACCTGGAAATACAGCTTTCCTGTGATCCGGAGATAATTTTCCATTCGCTCGATGTTCTCCGTCTTGACATGTCCCTCCCCCTGCACGATGCGCAGCACATCATTTTTTGCATCCGGCACATTATAATCATCGTCCACAAAGAACTGATGGATCATCCGCTTTCCAATCCTGCTGCAGTGTACATTTCTCTTTCTTAACTCCATAAAATATCCTCCTATTCAAATACAATATTTTTATCGATCCACTCCATTTTCACAACGATATACGGGTATGTCTGCTTCTCTGCGATCTTCTCCTCTTTGGACGGTCCGGTCAGTTCTGTCTGGATACAGACCGCATTCTCGGTCTCATACAACTGTTTTACTTCTATACTGTAACCACTTGTCGGTCTTGCTCCATATCCCTTTGCAATATACAGTTCCCCCTGATCCGCATAGGAGATCTTAAATCCCTTTTCCCGCTGCTTAGCGATCCTTTCCTTTAGTTCCCCGGGAATCTCCTCCTTTTCTATCACGGTAAATTCTATGTCCCGGAGTTTTTCTGTCCGGTCGATCTTCTCGGCACATCCACCTGCCGTCAGAAAAAGACAGACTGCGAGGATCCCCACGATTCTCCTTCCAATATGTTTTCTCACAAGAAACAACCACTCCTGCATGATTCTCTTTACATCTTATTATCTTTCTTGTCTTTTCATTCCCGCTCTAGTATAATATTTTCAATAAATCAAAATAATGAAGGAGACTGAAACTATGCTGCGTTTTACATTTTTAGTGATATTTTTAATATCCTTTCTGATTCTTTCCATCCCGGTACTGCTCGTGGAAGCTGTCATCGGGAAATTCAACCGGAAGGCGAAGGATTACAGCTGCCTTCGTATCGTCCAGTGGGGATTCCGCTGTATTTTGCGGATCACCGGAGTGCAGACAACCGTGATCGGCGAGGAGAATGTGCCGGATGAGGCAGTTCTTTTTATCGGAAATCACAGAAGTTATTTTGACATTCTGCTTACCTATTCCCGGTGCAAACGTCTGACCGGTTATGTGGCAAAGAAAGAGATGGAACGCTTCCCGCTTTTAAACAACTGGATGCGCAATCTCTACTGCCTGTTCCTCGACCGCGACAATCTGAAAGAAGGACTCAAGACGATCCTAACCGGGATCGATTATGTGAAGCAGGGGATTTCCATCTGCATTTTCCCGGAAGGAACGAGAAATACCGGGGACGAACTGACTATGCTCCCGTTTAAGGACGGCGCTCTGAAAATCGCGGACAAGACCGGATGCGCGATCGTCCCGATCTCTATGAACAATACGGCCGAGATGTTTGAGAACCATCTTCCGAAAAAAGGGACAAAGGGATTCCCGAAGATCCGCAAGACACATGTGATCATCGAATACGGAAAACCGATCTACCCGCACACGCTTGAGCGGGAGGAGCGCAAGCACCTCGGAGCCTACTGCCAGAATATCATTCAGGAAACTATCAATAAAAACGCTGCACTACTGTAATAGGTGCACGAAAGGGGTTAAAGACCATGACAACACAAAATTTAACACTGTTGACCGATTTCTATGAGCTGACAATGATGCAGGGATATTTCCACAGCAAGGAAGAAAACACCCCTGTCGTATTTGACATCTTTTTCCGAAGCAATCCTTCCGGCGGCGGCTATTCGATCGCTGCCGGACTTGACCAGGTCATTGACTATATTAAGAATCTGAACTTTTCTTATGAAGATGTGGACTATCTCCGCAGTCTGAATCTGTTTGATGAGACATTTCTTCAATATTTAAGCGGCTTTCACTTCAGCGGAAGCATCTACGCGATCCCGGAAGGAACTGTGATCTTTCCGCGGGAACCGATCCTGAAAGTGATCGCCCCGGTCATGGAGGCGCAGCTTGTAGAAACTGCACTTTTAAATATCATCAACCACCAGTCACTGATCGCCACAAAGGCAGCGCGCGTTGTCTATGCCGCTGACGGCGACGGCGTCATGGAATTTGGTCTCCGACGGGCGCAGGGACCGGATGCCGGACTCTACGGCGCAAGAGCTGCGATGATCGGCGGCTGTATCGGCACTTCCAACGTACTGGCAGGAAGAATGTTCGATGTGCCGGTCAAAGGAACGCATGCCCACAGCTGGATCATGAGTTTTCCGGACGAATATACTGCCTTTAAGACTTATGCAAAATTATATCCTTCCGCATGCTGTCTGCTCGTAGATACTTACGACACTTTAAAATCCGGTGTGCCAAATGCGATCCGCGTCTTTACGGAAATGCGCGAGGAAGGAATCGAACTGAAAAATTATGGGATCCGTCTGGACAGCGGTGACCTTGCCTATTTATCAAAGAAAGCGCGCAAGATGTTAGATGCAGCCGGATTTACCGACGCCTTTATCTCCGCATCCAACGACCTTGACGAATACCTGATCCTTGATCTGAAAAACCAGGGCGCCACGATCACTTCCTGGGGTGTCGGCACAAGTATGATCACTTCCAAAGACTGCCCGGCATTCGGCGGCGTCTATAAGCTGGCTGCGATCCAGAATGCAGACGGCGAATTCGTCCCGAAGATCAAGCTTTCTGAAAATACAGAAAAGATCACAAACCCTGGAAATAAGACGGTCCACCGGATCTATGACAAGGAGACCGGAAAGCTTCTTGCCGATCTGATCTGCTTTGTCGATGAAGTGTTTGACGAAAGTGAAGACCTGCTGTTATTTGATCCGGTAGAGACATGGAAAAAGACAAAACTAAAAGGCGGAACTTACACGATGCGCGAACTCTTAAAACCAGTCTTCCTGAACGGAAACTGCGTCTACCAGTCCCCGACAGTCATGGAGATTGCCGCATACTGCCAAAAGGAAAAAGAAACGCTCTGGGATGAAGTGACACGTCTGTTCAACCCGCATAAAGTATATATTGACCTCTCAAAAAAATTGTATGATGTCAAAAAAGAACTGCTGGATCAGATGAGCGTTCAAGAATAGGAGAAACTGATTATGGAACATATGTCATTACAGGAAATTACAACTGCATGCGGCGGAACCTACTATGGGGATCCGTCCCTGCTTTCAAGAGAAGTATCCGGCGTTGCGATCGACAGCCGGAAAGTTGAAAAAGACTTTTTATTTATTCCGATCAAAGGTGCAAGAGTAGATGGCCATTCTTTCATCCCGCAAGTCCGCAGGCAGGGCGCGCTCTGTACTCTCTCGGAACTCCCACTCTCCGACACTGACCCATATATTCTTGTAGATTCCTGCGCACAGGCGCTCAAAGATATCGCCGGGCATTACCGCAGGGCGCTGGGGATCAAAGTAGTCGGGATTAGCGGAAGTGTCGGAAAGACAAGTACAAAAGAGATGATCGCTTCCATTCTGGAGCAGAAATATGCTGTTTTGAAAACTGCCGGCAATTTTAACAATGAGATCGGACTTCCGCTGACGGTCTTTCAGATCCAGAAAGAACACGAGATTGCTGTCCTCGAGATGGGGATCAGTGATTTCAGGGAGATGAGCCGTCTCGCAAAGGTTGCACAGCCAGACATCTGTGTATTGACCAACATCGGACAGTGTCACTTGGAAAATCTGGGAGACCGCGATGGTGTCCGAAGAGCAAAGACAGAAATGTTTGCTTACAGACGCCCCGGCGCTTCCATCATCTTAAATGGAGACGATGATAAACTAGCAGAGATTAAGACGGTCCACGCCACTTCCTTCTCTACAACGAAAGGGGAAGCGATCGTCCCTTATTCTGATACGTCTCATCTACAGACAGTTGTTTCTGGTTCATCGGAATCAGAATCCTGCTGCGATACGACCCCAATCTTCTTCGGAAAAGACCCGCACAATGCGTTTTATGCAGATGAGATCCAAAGTCTTGGATTAAAAGGAACTTCCTGCCGGATCCACACTCCTTCCGGTGACTTCACAGCCGTGATCTCCATCCCGGGGGCACACATGGTATACAATGCACTTGCCGGAACTGCGGTCGGCATGGAACTTGGGCTGACACTGGATGAGATCCGTTCCGGTATCGAGGCACTAAAGCCAGTTGCCGGAAGAAACCATATGATCGAGACTGCACACCTGACGATCCTCGATGACTGCTACAATGCAAATCCGGTTTCGATGAAAGCATCCCTTGATGTCCTTTCCACCGCACTTACAAGAAAGGTGGCAATCCTCGGGGATATGTTTGAACTCGGTGCAAATGAACTTGCACTTCACCGGGAAGTCGGTACATACGCTGCCGAAAAGAAGATTGATCTTCTCTGCTGTATCGGAACCTTGTCTAAAGCAATGGCAGAAGGTGCATCCGAAAAACTCGCAGGATCCGACACGGACATTCGCTATTTTGAGACAAAAAATGACTTTTTTGATGCTGTTTCTTCTATTATAAAGGAACACGATACGATCCTTGTAAAAGCCTCCCATGGAATGGCATTTGACGAGATCGTGCAGGCACTCTGCAATATGACATTTTAAAAAACTTTCAGGAGAACATAGACATGAATTACGAAGTATTAGTCCTGGATCTTGACGGCACACTGACGAACTCCGAAAAAAAGATCACAGAACCTACCAAAGAAGCGCTGCTTGATATTCAGAAAAAGGGAAAGATCGTTGTACTTGCATCCGGTCGCCCGACTCCCGGCATCCTTCCGCTTGCCCGTGAATTGCAATTAGAAACTTATGGAGGATATGTACTGTCCTTTAACGGCGCAAAGATCATCAACTGCGGTACCGGAGAGATCCTTTATAACAAGACCGTTCCTTCCGAAGTGATACGCCCGGTTTATGAAATGGCAAAAGATTATGATGTGGACATTCTCGCATATTCCGATGACTCGATCCTCTCCGGAATCTGCCCGAATTCTTACACAGAACTGGAAGCCCGAATCAACAGTCTTCCGATATGCCGTGTAGAAAATTTCCCGGAAACTGTAAATTTTCCAACGAACAAACTGTTGATCGCAGGGGATGAGACGCTCACTGCTGAAATTGAAGAAAAACTAAAATCTCATTTCCGTAAGCTGCTCAATATTTACCGCTCAGAGCCTTTCTTTCTGGAAATCATGCCACAAAATATTGATAAGGCATATACCCTCCAGAAATTATTGTCTGCGATCGGCCTGACTGCCGATCAGATGATCTGCTGCGGCGATGGTTATAATGATATCACGATGTTAGAAAGTGCAGGACTGGGCGTTGCAATGGCAAATGCACAGCCGCTCGTCCGCGAAAAAGCTGATTATATCACGAAATCAAACGACGAAGACGGTGTTCTCTTTGTCATCGATCAGTTTTTGAGATAAGATGCTTTCGGATTCTAATTGATGATGCCGGCTGTTCCCTTTCGGGAGCAGCTTTTTCATTTGTCCCTCTTCCAAATGAATTTTTTCCTTATGTTTTTTAGAAACCGGCAACTTTTCCAAAAGTCTCTCTCATCGACTCATACAGATGATCCGCTTCCTCACCGATGCATTTATTTCTGAACTCCATCAGTTCACACATGATCCGTATGAAAAATGTATTCACTTCCTTCTCATAAGTATCATGCCTTGCACAGTCTTTCTCTGACTGGTTCGCTTTCTGTTCTTCTCTTTGTTCCTCTGATACCCGCGCATAGAGCGTGTGAAGTAAATTTCCATTTGTCACATTGACTACCGACAGATATTTCTCCACCAGTGTCAGATCTCCGTAGGTGACCGCATTGGAAAATGCATAGCGAATGGACTTTTCTACCCTGCAATAATTTGTCTTGTTCATGCGCGCTACTTTCTCATACACGATCATCATTTTGGCATTTCTCCACGCCTCGTCTTCTTCAAATAATTCCATGATATCCAGAATGTATTTGAATCCTTTTAGATTTGCTGGTATCCCAATCTCCATTAAAATTTCCTGTACCCGTTCTCTCATCATTCCGCTCCTTTCGACAAACTGGTAAATCCTTAGAAAGCACCTGTCCTCTACCCTATCGTATTTGTCTAAAATAGTCAATGTTTTTGTTGACTTTAAAAGAATCTTGTAATATCATATGTGTGTTTGACAAAATATTATATACTTTTAGGGAGATTTTACAATGAGTTTAGGAGACAGACTAAAAGAACGACGCGTTATGCTGAATTTGAGTCGAAAAAAATTAAGCGAGATTACCTATATCACTCCTCAGGCTCTCGCAAATTACGAAAATGGGATCAGCACTCCCAAATTCGAGATATTAGTTAGTCTTTTTCAGTCATTAGAATGTGATGCAAATTATCTATACCAGGATTACCTTCCTGCCAGTCTTCAGACAGAATTTAATATTACAAAAAACGAGCAGGATCTCATCGAAAAATACCGCCAGCTCAACGATCACGGGAAACATGTCGCCAAACTGATCATCGACGAAGAATATGCCCGCATGCTGGAAGGTCTTTTAAGAAATAAACGTATCTCGTTTCCATGCCTTGTGCCGACACTGCACAGCACATGGACTTTTGATCTCGACGACTGCTTCTCAAAAGAAGTCAGCGTCCTTCCCAATCATATTACAAGTGAGACAGATTACTGTATCAAAGTGCCTGACACCGATATCCTGGAACCGATCTTCCATCCCAACGATATCCTTGCGGTCAAAAACTGCTCTGTCCACCACAATGAGATCGGTGTATTTTCCCTTCAGCATAAAATGTATATCCTGAAACTGTACCACATGGGAAATACGATCAAGCTCATTCCGTTCCACGTAAATGCAGCTCCGATCCATATCCGTTCTCTAAATGATTTCAAATGCCTCGGCAAAGTTCTCGGCGTTGTATCCGGCACAGTAGAATAGTTCTTTTTGTGAACTGTCCTTCATGTTTTCTTTTCAGTTTATTCACAATCCTTTTATTTTTTGAACACAGAATCAACACAATTTTTCAGTATAGTTATTATTGTAATAAATATTACGGAAGAAACATTCGATAATACTATTACTAATAACATCTTTTTCATAACTTTTCTCCAAGAACTGCGTCCCCCAACGCAGTTCTTATTTTTGTATAGATTAAAAACGCAATGCGTAATTACAAGTCATCGACCAGCGCGCTGCTCTTTGCATATGCGGTACTTTTTGCCTCAAAGAAATCGGTCTTGATCATGTTTGCATTTGAAAACTGACTGACCCATTTCATACTCTCCGGCTCCTTCTCATGTCCTTCGTAGACCGGAGCAAATCCGAGGTTCCTGCAGCGCAGATTTCCCAGATATTTTACATAGTCCGTGATCATTTCCCTGCTCAGTCCACTTACCGCATCTCCGATCACATAATGTCCCCATGCAATCTCCTGCTCACAGCCCTCCCGGATCATCGCACGGTACGCTTCTTCCTTCTCCGGAGTAAACAACTCCGGCAGCTCTTTTTTCAGCTCCTTCAGGATATTGGTAAAGAGCCACAGATGTGTGTTCTCATCCCGGTTGATATACCGGATCTCCTGCACGGATCCTGTCATTTTCTGATTCCGCCCGAGGTTGTAAAAAAACATAAACCCGCTGTAAAAGTAAATTCCCTCCAGAATATAATTCGCGATCATCGTCCGTACAAACGTCTCCAGACTTTTCTCCTGCTGAAATTCATTGTACAGATTCCCGATAAATTCATTCCGTCTCAGAAGATGCGGATCTTCTTTCCACTGGTACAGTACTTCATTTCTCTCCTGCGGTTCACAGATCGTGTCAAGCATATAGCTGTAGCTCTGGCTGTGTACTGCCTCCTGAAATGCCTGGATCGACAGACACAGATTCACCTCATTTGCAGTAATATACTCACTGATGTTCGGCAGGTTTGCAGTCTGGATACTGTCCAGAAACACAAGAAACGATAAAATCTTATCATATGCCCTCCGCTCCGGCTCTGCAAGCAGGCGGTAATCTCTGACATCCGCACCGAGATTGATCTCCTCCGGGATCCAGAAATTATTCATTGCCTGCCGGTACCAGTCGCTGACCCACCCATATTTCATATTGTTAAAATCATTTAAATTTGTTGTATTTCCACCGACCATCCGGCGCAGGCGCACATCCGTGTCACCCTCCGGATTAAATAACGGCTTTCTCTTCAGCTCTGCCATTTGATTGATTCTCTCCTTCTTCTCTTTGCCATCCAGACGCATTCTATTATGCCGAACACACTTCGCACTCTTCCACTTCCAGACTTTTCGAGCGGATATAGTAGATCGTCTTGATCCCTTCCTCCCACGCAAGCAGGTACAGATTCAGCACTTTCCGGAATGTATACTCATTTGTGATATAAAGATTCATACTCTGCGCCTGATCGATATGGCGCTGTCTCACTCCGCAGGCGCGCACCGACCAGGTCTGGTCGATGTGGTGTGCATTTTTATAATACCAGAACGTATCCATCGTAAGTTCCGGCGCCACACGCGGAAGTATCCCACTCTTTTTCTCCTCGAGGAAATATCTGCTCATGACCGGATCGATCCCGGCAGTAGTTCCCGCAATGATGCTCGTACTTCCGGTCGGCGCGACTGCAAGGAGATAGCCATTTCGCATCCCATATTCCTGCACTTTTTCCGCCAGTTTTTCCCAGCGCTCTTCCGTCAGATTTCTCTCTGTAAAATAGGCTCCGGTCTGCCATTTGCTTCCCTCAAAATAAGTGTAATGCCCTTTCTCCCGGGCAAGTTCCGCACTCGCCTCCACTGCCGCATAATGGATATCTGCAAACACCCGCTCTGCAAATGCTAAATGTTCCTCACTCTCCCACGGGATTTCATTCTTTGCCAGCATATGATGATAACCGCTGACCCCAAGCCCGATCGGGCGGTATTTCTCATTGTTGATCTTCGCATAAGGAACCGGGAAAAAGTTCAGATCGATCACATTATCGAGGGCGCGCACCGCTGTTTTTGTAATCTCTGCCAGTTCTTCCCGGTTATTGACATCGATCCGGCCAAGAGAAAGGCTTGCCAGATTACAGACAACAAACTCTCCCGGTTTTGTGACCGTCACAACCACCTGCTCTCCGTCAATCTCCGTGATCTTCTCTTCCGTCACTTCCATCTCGCTCATGTTCTGTGCAATCTCGGTACAGAGATTGCTGCAGTAGATCACTCCTTTGTGACTGTTTGGATTCGCCCGGTTCACATGATCTCTGTTAAATGCAAATGGCGTTCCCGTCTCCACAACGCTTTTGATGATCATGCGGATAATGTCCTTGATCGGAATCACTCTTTTGTGGATCCGCGGATCTTCCACACAGTCCAGATACTTTTCTTTCCACTCTTCGCCAAATGAATCTTCCAGCGCATATCCTTTCGTCTTCAAAATCTCATGCGGGCACATCAGATACCAGTCTCCCTCGATGTGATCTCTCGCCTGCTCCCAGAAGTAATCCGGATAGCATACCCCCGGGAAGATATCGTGGGCTTTCATGCGGTCATCCCCATTATTGGTCCGAAGATTCAGAAATTCCGGCAGATCCCGGTGCCAGACATCAAGATAGACTGCCGCGGCTCCCTGACGTACTCCAAGCTGGTCGACCGCGACCGCCGTGTCATTGACCAGACGGATCCAGCGGATCACACCGCCTGCCGCTCCTTCAAATCCCCGGATCGGACTGCCGCTTGCCCGCACTTTCCCAAAATACATTCCCATGCCGCCGCCAAGCTTGCTGACTTTCGCAAAGTTATCAATGCTCTTATAAATTCCGTCCAGACTGTCCGGCACAGTATCAATAAAGCAGGAAGAAAGCTGGTGGTGCGGCTTCCTTGCATTGGCAAGCGTCGGTGTCGCCACAGTCACCTGCAGCCTGCTTAACATATCATAAAACTTCTCCACCCAGACAGCCCGGTTCTCTTGTTCTTTCATCGCCAGATGCATCGCGATCCCGAGAAACATCTCCTGGGGACTTTCCAGAAGAACACCTTTCTGATCCCGGATCACATAGCGGTTCAGAAGCAGTTCCAGCCCTGAATAATTAAAGAGATGATCGCGCTCCGGCTTCATCAGTCTCCCAAATGCCGTAATCTCTTCCTCTGTATAATTTTCCAAAATATAGGCGCCATACAGCTTCTCTTCTGTCAGGTAACACACTTTCCCATAGAAAGAATCCACCCCGCGCTGTCTCATCTGCCTGTCCAGTTCTGCTTCAAAAGTAAGCAGACGGATCCTGGCTGCGATCATCTCCCACTTTGGTGCTTCCTGGGTTGTCAGTTCCACCGCTGCCTTGAGCAGCAGTTCCATCTGCTCGTGCCTGAAAAGTCCTTTTTTATTCAGTGTCCTGTATTTTTCTTCCAGCTTTTTCAAACTGTACTCTGGCTCCGGAAATTCCCTGCTAATGTCTGAAAACATTTCCCAAATTCCATCTGTTTCCGGAAAATCATAGTGTTGTTCCTCTTGATTTATATTCATTTTCTATATCGCCTCGTACTATTTATTGTATTACTTTTTGATATTACCACAATATATAGTGCTTCGCAAGATTTTCTTTCTTGATTTTCCGACAAGCGGCATCGGCTGGCTGCTTACAGATACTTTCTCAGATCCTCTGCAAGATCTTCTTCCAGATGGATCAGTTTTCTGGCGATCTCCTTCACTTTCAGTTCTGCTTCCGGATACTCATTCAGATATTTTCCAAGCGACTTGGCTCCCATATTACAGCCGTCTGTGATCAGATCTGCGATCGTCGCATCCGACTCATTTAGTACAAGCCTGACGTTTGTCTTTACCCACGACATTCCCTTCGCCACCATTCCGGGCTCTTTTCCCTCATCCTGATATTCTTTCAGTATTTTTTGGATGTCCTCTTTCAGCTTCTCATGTTTTTTCATACAGTCTGACAGACATTGGTACAGCTTTTTGTCATGCACATATTCCAGCACTTCCTCGATCGAAGAAATTCCCATTTGAATCCCTGCATCACATTCCCTCAATAATTTAATTGTATCTGGTTCTACCATTTTTTCTTCCACCTTTCTCTTTCTTTGGTGAAAGTATACCCCGTGTGCTAAGAAATATTCCCACTACAATATCTTTCCAGATTGGCAAGTACTTTCTCGTTCAGCCGTAGTACTGCCTGCTTTGTCATCCCGGACGAACGTTTCTGACATCTGACATTTCCCCGCGCAAGCAGTGATTCGTCCCCAAGTCCCATCAGCGTGTCACAGAAATACCAGGTGTTGCTCCGGTCCAGCCATTTCTCAATCGCACGCTGCTCAAAACAAGGACTCAGCGCAGTATTAAATAAAATCGTATTTTCTCCGAGCGCCTCAAATTCTTCCTCATACAGTAGTGTCACATTTTTGCTCAGACAGCTGCAAATGACATCACTTTCTTTTAATAACTCGGAAAGTTCACAGTAGCGGTAGCCCTCCCGCGCTTCCAGTTCCGGCTTTCTCGTCCGGCTGTAATAACTGATCCGGGCTCCCATTGCACCTAACGCTCTTGCAACCGCCTGCGCGCTTGCCCCAAGTCCTAACAGCCCGACATTTGTACCGGAAATCTCTGAACTTTCTCCCAAAAGCGGAGGATATCCATCCGCCCCGTGAAGTCTTCCGATCAGGTTCATCAGTACATACTCTGCAACTCCTTCATCTCCATAATCCCGGATCCCCGTCACCGTGATCCCATGCGCTCTCGCATAGGCAATATCCACATTGGAACTCTTTTCCGAATACAAGCTGCAGCACATCCCGATATATGCAAGGTTCGGGCATCTCGATAAGATCTCCTCCCCGATCGCATGTGTGTAACTGACAAAAATCGCATCTGCATCCCCGATCCGCTGCACAATCTCCTCCGCGCTCTCCGGCTGAGAATCAAAAAAGATAGTTTCCTCACAGTATTCCTTTAATTTTTCCCTGCTCTGCTCCAGAAAAGAGACGGGCTGGATCGCTACAAGTTTCTTTATTCTTTTCATAAGACATTCCTTTCCATATGTTTCAGTTCTTGCTTCTAAATTTTCATTCGTTCTCCTCAGCCGCCTTGATCACCCGCAGGCAAGTCTCAAGCGGCGTCTCACCTTCCGGAGATTCGATATCTGGTCTTGTGCCTTCTTCCATATTATTTGTTCCGTCCTCGTTCAGCCTCCACAGACTTGTCACAGAACCTTCCAGTCCACTGTTTGGCAGACGAAACCACAGCGGCTGTCCACTTCCGCCATCTCCCTTTGTCTGTTGCCCTACCAGCACTGCAAAGTCCGTTGATTTACAAAACGATACAAAGGTTTCCGCCGCCGAATAGTTTTCCGGATATGTCAGCACCCATAGCTTCCCTTTCAAAATTTTATGGTCAAATCTGGGAAAAATCGTCTTATCATTTCTTATAAAATAATCCGCATTCCCATACTCACCATTTTCAACCTGCAATTCCTCTGGCAGCTGTGAGATCGGAGCAGAGGCATATACCTGCTCCTCTTCATATCCAATGCGGTACTTCTTCGGTTCACTTTCTACTCCTGAGACCAGGTTCGCTTCCAAAATATCATCTGACATTTTGAAAAATCTCAATCCGGTTTTTGTTATAGCCTGATCTATATTGGGAGCGACCAGATTGTAATAGGCAAACGTATCATTTCCTCCCCGGTTCCCTTTCAGATCAAAAATCACATTTTCATGATCCGATACTTGTTTCATATACGCAATCAACGTTTCTCCGGCTGCTTCCCGCTGTGAATTGTATGCGAAAGTCGGTATTGTGATCACTGCTGTTTTTTCATCGAGAATGTTCAGTTCCGGCATCGGTTCTGCCGGGATCCTCTGCTGCCTGCTGCTTTTATATTGATATGAATTCTGTGCCAGCAGCACATCCCAGTACTTTAGTACAGAGCTCTTTTCATCTTTTCCTATCGCCTGGATACTATCCGACTCCCCAGACAATGTTAAACCTGCCGTCATTGACCAGTATGGAGAATTTAACCCTATATGCCAGTACCCGGCACACATCTGCGCCGAATCGTTTAAAGCCTCCTAGAATTCATAATCATTTCCACTCTCCTCTGCCTTCTTACGAAAATTTGAAATATATTCCTCCGGATCTACTCCCATTTTTTCAAAATATTCATCCAGACAATACACTTTATCCCTTATCGTATTCCAAAAGAAATCAAAATCCTCCAGTTTCTGCTCCGTTGTAAGATTCAGCGGCTCACTTGCGGGGATTGTATTTATGTATATCTCCCGCTCCGCGTTACTCATCTGATCTGCTCCCCCAATGACTGTTTTTTGCTCCATCGTCTGTTTCTCTGAAGAAGACTGCGACTGGCAGGGCTGGCATCCTGCAAGAAACAGACTTATGATTCCGCAACACAATATTCCCTTTTTTATACATGTTCTCATCCGTGATCCCTCCATGATCCTTTTCTCAGTCGTAGAATAACATTTTTGACAAAGAAAGTTTATGACATTTTCGGGAAATTATAATTCATAAGAATGGAATACATACTTTTTTACGCCTCTGATCACCGTGTTTGTACCACTGCAGCGTCTGTTGCTTTTCCCATCCGTTCAAAAAGCATATCCAAAAGAAAATAATTAGGTGTCTTCTTCCCCGCTTCAATTCTTTCTATCTCTGCTACGGAACATAACTGGTCGGAAATCTGTCTCTGTGTATAATGTTTTTCCCTTCGTAAATTGAAAATAATTTCTCCAATATGTCTTTTCATGTTTCCTCTCATACCGTATCTGTTGATTTTTCATGATAGATTAATTCTTCCAGCATCGTTTCCTGGTATGCTGCCCTTTTTTCCCTCTGCATACACCTTTTCAGCTCCTGCAGTTCTGGAAGAAATACTTTCTCCAGCTTTTTTATCCGCACTTCGCTGATTTCTACCTCTGACAAATATTTTTGATACCATTCGGTCCGATAATTCCACAGAGAGAGTTTCTCTCCATACCGTTCTTTCAGGCGCTGGGCAATCAGAAGTCCCTCCGGATCAAAGTCTCCCTGATAAGAAAATGTATGATTTTCTTTCAGAAGATCCAGCAAAACAAGCGTAGAAAGCCGTGGCTGTCCGTTCACACAGACAGCCGCACACTTTGGATACGTTTTTATAAAAACTGAAAATACTGCCGGATTTTCCAAAAGATAAATCGGATTCTGACCTGCCTCCACACATCCGAATTTTCCAATCGTATGAAGCGTCAGCCGGATTGGTTCTTTTTCTTTTAAAAATCCTTCTATACCTTCATGAACACTTCTATCTTGTTTCCACGCCCGGATCCCATAGGCAAGTGTATCGTTAGACAGTTCATCTTTTAAAATTCCTGCCCGGTAAAAAATTTGCTTTTCTTTCTCCATCCGGGACAATTCGTTGTCTTCTTCTCCTGCCTGCTCTGACGAAAGAATGCTCAGAAGTAATTTTTCCGCTGCCGTCCCCGCGTCAAAGTAATGCGGATCTCCGGTCACCCGGGCAGCAAAAACTGCCAGCGGTTCTTTTTCTTTTCTTCCCTGCAGCTGCATAACTGCCTTCAGAACATTTTTCAGCACCTGATACAGTTTTTCCGGATCACGGTTATATTGCTGAATCAACATCCCATAACCGTCTGTCTGTTTTTGCAGCGTTCTCTGCACCCATTTCCCTGCAAATGTATCCTCAGATCCTTTTATTACCTGCTCGAAAAAAATCGCTCTTCTTCGCTTTTCTTCTTCTCTTTCCTCCTTTTTTGCCCGCATTTCCGCCCCAAAATAAGCCTGCAGCAGTTCCTCCAGAGAAACGTCCGAAAATCTGCTCTTAGATAAATGCTCCTCAAAAGCTGTCGCTGATATCGTGACAGACCGGTTCTCCGTATAATCTCTCTGTAAAAATCCACCAAGCTGTATCTTATCCGCAGCAGTCAGATCAGTCAGTACTGCTTTTCCTCCTATATATCCCAGACTTTCATATTTGTTTTTCAATTTCGTAAACACCTTTTGATAGACTGGACGTTCCCGGAAATATGCCAGACATTCTTGAAGCATTTTCTGTTTTTCTTCTTCCATTTTGTTACTTTTCCTCTCCCGTGACCATTATCTTATTCTTTCCATTCCAGATATAACGGATTACAGATACAAATTTTACATTTTCCGGCCGAATCAGCTGATAGATCGCCAGTTCCGGAACCGTATCATAATCTCCCCACAAAATCTGGGAATTGATCATAAAGTTAAATTCAAACTCTACCATAAGGCGGAACATATCCCGGATATTCGTCTCATCGACACCGGCAAAAGCTTCATCTAACGAAATCAGTTTTGGTGCATCCGGACGTGCCCCGGCATATTTTGCAACCACAGCCGAGAACAGCGGAACATACATCGCCATCGCCTTTTCACCCCCACTGAAGGTAAAGAATACGCGATCTGTTAATTCTTTCTTTTTCTCTCCCGTCTTCTGACATTCCAGCTGAAATTCAAACCACTTGCGGTAATCAAGCACTTCCTTCATTGTTGCATGAAAAGACTGAACAGAGCCTGCCTCGCCGGAAATCTTTCTTGCCTCTTCAATCTTAGACCGGAAATGTCTGGACAGACTTTCTACTTCTCCCTCCCGCATGATTTCCACATCCTTCTGAAGCAGCTCTACCAACGCTTTCGTATCCAGCTGATCTTCTTTTTCTGCCCGCTTATTTTTCCACCGAAGGCTCAGCTTGAGACCGCTCGATGTCTGCATGGACTCCATGAGCGTATTCATTTTCTCTACCCATCGTCTGCTCGCCTGAATTTTTCCGCGAATCTTTTTACTGATTGTATTCGCCAGAATATCCTCAAACAGTTCCCGGTCCCTGTCGCTTAACAGCTGTTCCAATACCTCTGCATCCTCATTCATTTTTGCAATCAGTTCTTTAAATTTCACTGCTGTTCCGCGGTATTTTGCCAGGATATCAATTCGTTTCACACTCACCTCAGAAAAACTGCTCTCTGCATCAACCTCTTCAAACAAAGACTGCAGCGTAATCTGATAATCAAGCAGATACCCTCTGTTCTGATGATAACTTTCCTGAAGATTCCCAAACAGATCACTCTGCTTTTTATTTCCAAAACTTCCGGCAAATAAGCCGCAGATCTTTCGTGCCTTACCTGCTATATCATTCACATCATTCAGATCCGCCCTGACATAGCCAAGCCGGTATTCCAGCTCAAAGACTTTCTGATACCTCTCTTTTTTTCCGCAAAGTTCTTGTCGCTTTTGTCCATTCTCCCGGTTCTTTTCTTCCAAAACTTCTATTTCTTTTCGGACTGCCTCCTGCTTTCTGACACAGCCTTCCCGCTCTCCCGGAAGATTTAAAAGCCGTTTTACACAATAATCGAGTCGTTCTTTGATCTGCTCATAGTCTGTCAACGCAAGCTGTTTCTGAATCGAGATCAGGTATCCTTCCGATTCTCTTACTTTCAGGCGGATACGATTCAACTCATAGCGGATATCATCCAAATCTGCCTCCAAGTCTTCCAGATTCTCTTTCTGACTGCTGATATAACGAAGTTCATTTTGATAATTTCCATGAGAAGCCTGCAGTTCCAAAAGCATTTCTTTATAGCGATGCAGCGCGGAAACTGCCTGTGCAAACAAATCTAACCGCGGCGCCAGATAGCACTTTTCACAGATTTCTCTTGCTTTGATCCTCACTTCATCAAGCAGCTTTCTCTCCCTTTCCACCAGATTCTGCTGCTCCCATAATCTTTTATTTACTAATTCTAATTTATACTCCCGGTCTGCAACTTCTCTTGCTGCTGTTTTTAAATCTTCTTCTCCCGGAAATGCGCTCCACTCTTTCTGTAGTTTTTCTGATCTACTGTGGTTATCTCCTAACTGTCTTTCCAGCTCTTCTATCTTTTCCGCAATCTGCCCGCAAACTGCTGTCAGCTCTATGATCTTTTCCTGACGGAATTTTTCTCTTGCACGTACTCCGATGAAATGTGCACGATATTCTTTTGTGATCGTTCCCTCCAGAATGCCAAGCCGATAATTTCCATCCCGGTCAATCCATGAATGACTCTCCACTTCCTGGCCATCACCAAATTCGATCGCTGCCAGAATAGCTGAAATTTTCTGTCCGAACAGCATATCCTTTTTTTCATTATCCGCTTTCAGCGCTCCCTGAAGATTCTGTCTCACAGATTCCACATCGCCAAACAAATATCGGTCACACACACCTGCATCCAGCGCATATACCTGTTCCCGGTACTCCTGCGGGATAATCAGCGCATCCAGTATTCCCATCTGAAGCAGCGCTTCTTCCAAATGATCCATACTGCTTTCTTCCTGCATTTGATCAAATTCGACCGCCTTGTAAAACTGCAGATACGGGATTCCTTTCTTTCTCAAAAGCGCCCGGTTCGCTTTTACACTTTGCGTCTGTTCCGGTTCAGGATCTTTCTTATTTTTCCATGCTTCCAGTTCGGATTCTGCACACTGCAACTCTTCCTTCCTCTCTTTGATGTCTCTTTCCAAAAGCATCTGCTGCTCTGAAAATTGTCTTTCTAATTCATACAGCCTCGGTTTTGCCGCCTCCCTGATTTCTGAATAATCACTTCCCAGTTCATAACTTTCTATATTTCTTGCAATACTTTGCATCGTTTCCGCCGGAAGATGCAGTTCCTCATTTTGTTTTTCCCACAAATACACCTTCTCAGTTAATTCTGCTTTTGTCTCATGCAAAAGTGTTTCATATTGATGTAGTTCTTTTTCGATCAAATTTCGCTCTTCCCTGCAGTCATCCAGCTCCGCAAGATAACAGTCATATTTCTGCTGGCAGTTCCTCTCTTCCAGAAGAATCTCTTTCCCCTGCTCTGCCTTCTTCGTATAAGCATCCAAAAGTTGTCGGTGAGAAGCAAAACTCTGCTCTTTCTCCCGATCCTGCAGGAT
>JAPFCT010000364.1 GCA_026169575.1 Faecalimonas sp. | reverse complement strand
GTATGTAGACCAGTGGGACTGGGAAAAGATCATCTCCAAAGAAGAGCGGAACACAGAGACACTGCGCTATACCGTCCGAAAGGTTTACAGCGCCCTGAAAGAAACAGAAGCATTTATCTCGCGCAGATACAATTATATCGAACCGCTTCTGCCAGATGAGATCACATTTATCACTTCGCAGGAGCTGGAAGATCTCTATCCGGATCTTTCCCCAAAAGAACGTGAGTATGCCATCACCCGGGAGCGGAAAGCTGTTTTTCTCTCTCAGATCGGAAAGACGCTCCGCTCGGGGAAACCTCACGATGGGCGTGCGCCTGACTATGACGACTGGGAATTAAACGGGGATATCCTCGTATACTATCCAGTTCTGGACGTGGCGCTTGAGCTGTCTTCCATGGGAATCCGCGTCGATGAAGATGCCTTAAGGCGGCAGCTACTCTCTTCCGGCTGCGAAGACCGCGCCAGTCTGGACTTTCAGAAAGCACTTCTGAACGGAGAACTTCCTTACACCGTAGGCGGCGGGATCGGCCAGTCCCGCATCTGCATGTTCTACCTCAGAAAAGCCCATATCGGAGAAGTACAGTCTTCAATCTGGACCGAAGAAACACTGCGTTTTGCAGAAGAGCATAAGATCCAGCTGCTGTAACAAAAAGAACATGCCCGAAAGCCCCGTCTCCTCTGGCAGGAGCATGGATATGCTTTCTGGCATGTTCTTTTTCTATTTTACGGACCGCAGCACTTCTTAGCGGTAGATGATCTCATCTCTTCCCGGTCCATTGGAAACCATTGTGATCGGATATCCGATCTTCTCTTCGATGAACTCGATATATCTGCAGCAGTTTTCCGGAAGATCCTCATATTTTTTGATTCCCCGGATATCACATTTCCATCCCGGAAGTGTCTCCAGAACCGGTTTTGCGCGTTCCAAAAGATAAGTCGGAGGAAATTCTGTTGTGACTTCTCCATCGATCTCGTAAGCAACGCAGACCGGGATCTCCTCAAGATATCCAAGTACATCCAGCACAGTGAATGCGACATCGGTCGTTCCCTGAAGTCTGCATCCGTATTTAGAGGCAACTACGTCAAACCATCCCATACGTCTCGGGCGTCCGGTCGTCGCCCCAAATTCACCGCCGTCTCCGCCTCTTCTGCGAAGCTCGTCTGCTTCTTCCCCGAAGATCTCGCTGACAAATGCTCCTGCTCCGACTGCACTTGAGTACGCCTTGCAGACAGTGATGATCTGTCTGATCTCATATGGCGGAATCCCTGCTCCGATCGCTCCGTATGCTGCAAGCGTAGAGGAGGAAGTTACCATCGGATAAATTCCGTGATCCGGATCCTTCAGGGAACCGAGCTGTCCCTCTAAGAGAATCTCTTTTCCTTCTTTGATCGCATTGTGCAGATAGAGCGACACATCGCATACATACGGCTCTACCATCTTTTTATAGCTCTGTAATTCCTCATACAGATCTTCCGGGCGAAGCGCCGGCTTCTTATATAAATGCTCTAAAATGACATTCTTCTGTTCGCAGACACGGACTACCTTTTCCTTCAGCAGTTCATCATCAAACAATTCGCTTACCTGAAATCCGATCTTCGCATATTTATCTGAGTAAAACGGAGCGATCCCTGATTTCGTAGAGCCGAAAGACTTCCCGCCCAGGCGCTCCTCCTCATACTGATCGAACAGGATATGATAAGACATAACGATCTGTGCCCGGTCTGACACTAAGATCTTTGGTGCAGGCACCCCTCTGTCTACGATAGACTGAATCTCTCCAAAGAGTACCGGAATATTAAGCGCAACTCCGTTTCCGATGATACTTGTCGTGTGATCATAAAAAACGCCTGACGGCAATGTGTGGAGCGCAAACTTTCCATAGTCATTGATGATCGTATGTCCGGCATTTGCCCCGCCTTGAAAACGAACGATAATATCTGCTTTCTCGCCAAGCATGTCTGTGATCTTTCCTTTTCCTTCATCGCCCCAGTTTGCTCCTACTACTGCTTTTACCATGTCTTATCCTCCTAATCGATAAATGCCTTATTTTATTTTCTTATAAACATTTACAAGCTCTGCTTATTTACTACGCCAACGATTATACTATACTTTTTTACCGATGTAAAATATTTTTTCAAAACTTTTTGTCAAAACTTCTTACATCAGTGGCGCGATCAGACGCAGCACTCTTCCCGCTACCGTCATCATGGTTCCTCTCGTCCGCAGATCCATCACACTTACCTTCTGACATTTCTTCAATGTCTCCTGGAAGTCTTTTTCGATCTCCCATACAACCGGATTGTTATAGATAAAGGTTCCACATTCAAAATGCAGATACAGACTCCGGTAATCCAGATTGATCGTGCCGACCGTCGCTGTGTCGTCGTCGGACACAAATACTTTCGCGTGCACGAATCCCGGTGTGTACTCATAGATCTGCACACCTGCCTCGATCAACTCTTCATAGTATGTCTTCGCCACCGCAAATGCATACCATTTATC
>JAPFCT010000303.1 GCA_026169575.1 Faecalimonas sp. | reverse complement strand
TATTTAGGAACAGTGATTGCAAAGAGAGCAATCGAAAAAGGTATTAACACTGTTGTCTTTGACAGAGGCGGATTTATATACCAGGGAAAAATCAAAGCATTAGCTGATGCAGCTAGAGAAGCTGGATTAGAATTCTAGGAGGAGGAACACAATGAAACAAAATCGCATTGATGCTAGTCAATTAGAACTAACAGAAAAAGTGGTATCAATCAAACGAGTAACAAAAGTTGTTAAAGGTGGTCGTAACTTCAGATTCACAGCTTTAGTAGTTGTTGGTGATGGAAATGGCCATGTTGGTGCTGGTTTAGGAAAAGCTGCTGAAATTCCGGAAGCAATCCGCAAAGGAAAAGAAGATGCAGCAAAAAAACTTATTTCTGTTTCATTAGATGAGAATGGAAGTATTACACACGATTTAATTGGTAAATTCGGAAGTGCTTCTGTATTACTTAAAAAAGCTCCAGACGGTACTGGAGTTATCGCCGGAGGTCCGGCACGTGCGGTTATCGAGCTTGCAGGTATCAAAAATATCCGTACAAAATCTTTAGGATCTAACAACAAACAGAACGTAGTACTTGCTACGATCGAGGGATTAAGTCAGATTAAAACTCCAGAAGAAGTAGCTAAACTTCGCGGAAAATCTGTTGAAGAGATTTTAGGCTAAGGAGGAGATTGAACATGGCAAATTTAAAAGTTACATTAGTAAAATCTACAATCGGTGCTGTTCCAAAACACAAAAAGACAGTGGAAGCTTTAGGTTTAAAGAAACTGAACAAAACAGTTGAATTACCGGACAACGCTGCAACAAGAGGAATGGTTCAGCAAGTTAGACATTTAGTGAAAGTAGAAGAAGCATAATTATAGACAAGGAGGTGTCACGATGAACTTATCAAGCTTAAGACCTGCTGATGGGTCAAAACATAGTGATAATTTCAGAAGAGGCCGCGGACATGGGTCAGGAAATGGCAAAACTGCTGGTAAAGGACATAAAGGTCAGAAAGCACGTTCAGGCGCTACAAGACCAGGTTTTGAAGGTGGACAGATGCCATTATACAGAAGAATACCAAAGAGAGGTTTCACATGCAGAAACTCTAAAGAAATCGTTGGTATTAATCTGAGCGCATTAGAAGTATTTGAAAATGATTCAGTTGTTTCAGTTGAGACATTAATCGAAGCAGGAATCGTTAAGAATCCTAGAGATGGTGTTAAGATTCTTGGAAACGGTGAACTTACAAAGAAACTTACTGTTCAGGCAAACGCTTTCAGCGCAAGCGCTGCAGCTAAAATTGAGGCTCTCGGTGGAAAAGCAGAGGTGATCTAATGCTAAAAACATTTCGGAAAGCATTTCAAGTGGCAGATATTAGAAAAAAGATTTTCTATACATTTATGATGCTTGTTGTGATTCGAATAGGTTCACAATTGCCGACACCGGGTGTTGATCCAACTTATATTCAGAATTTTTTTGAAAGTCAGACAGGGGAAGCGTTTAACTTTTTTAACGCTTTCACTGGCGGTTCTTTCACACAGATGTCAGTATTCGCGCTGAGCATCACTCCATACATTACATCTTCTATCATTATGCAGCTTCTCACAATTGCAATTCCAAAATTGGAGGAAATGCAGAAAGATGGAGAAGATGGAAGAAAGAAGATTGCAGCGATTACTCGTTATGTGACAGTGGCTCTTGCACTGATTGAATCTACAGCAATGGCTGTTGGATTTGGACGTCAGGGACTTCTTGTTGATTTTAATTTTGTAAATGCTGCAGTAGTAGTAGTGACACTCACAGCCGGTTCTGCATTCCTTATGTGGATCGGTGAGCGGATTAATGAGAAGGGTGTGGGAAATGGTATTTCGATCGTACTTCTGATCAATATCATTTCAAGAGTACCAGATGACTTTGTGACACTGTATAATCAGTTCATGAAAGGCAAGAGCCTTGCTTCCGCAGGACTCGCAGCTGTTATTATACTTGCAATTATACTTGTAGTAGTTGTCTTTGTTATTATTCTTCAAGATGGACAGAGAAAGATCGCTGTTCAGTATTCCCAGAGAATCCAGGGAAGAAGAAGTGTAGGAGGACAGTCTTCATTTATCCCATTGAAAGTAAATACAGCAGGTGTTGTTCCTGTTATTTTTGCATCTTCTCTGATGCAATTCCCGGTCGTGATCGCTTCTTTCTTAGGAAAGGGAAACGGAAAGGGAATCGGAAGTGAGATTCTGAAAGGATTAAGTTCCAATAACTGGTGTAATCCAGAGCAATTAAAATATTCCTGGGGACTGATCTTATATATTGTCCTGACTGTTTTCTTTGCATATTTCTATACATCTATTACATTTAATCCGTTAGAGATTGCAAACAATATGAAAAAGAGCGGTGGGTTCATTCCGGGTATCCGTCCAGGAAAACCGACAGCAGACTATCTGACAAAGATCCTGAATTACATCATCTTTATCGGAGCAGTGGGACTGATCATTGTACAGGTAATTCCTTTCGTATTCAATGGCTGGCTTGGGGCAAATGTTTCCTTCGGCGGAACATCTCTGATCATTATCGTAGGTGTTGTACTGGAGACGATCAAACAGATTGAATCTCAGCTGCTTGTACGAAATTATAAAGGTTTTTTAAATAAGTAATTCATTAGGGGCTGTTGCAAATGGGAAATCATTTTGCGGCAGTTCCTAAAATACTATACGGACATATCGTCGCGTTTGGAGGAAAATGCCATGAAAATTATTATGTTAGGCGCGCCGGGAGCGGGCAAAGGAACACAGGCAAAAAAAATTGCTGCAAAATATCATATCCCACATATTTCTACGGGAGATATTTTCAGAGCGAATATTAAAAACGGGACAGAACTGGGAAAACAGGCAAAGACATATATGGATCAGGGACTTCTCGTTCCGGATGAGCTTGTAGTAAGTCTGGTTGTGGACAGAGTGAATCAGGAAGACTGTGAAAACGGATACGTGCTGGACGGATTTCCAAGAACAATCCCACAGGCAGAAGCACTTGACCGCGCACTGGAGGAGCTTGGACAGAAAGTAGATTATGCGATCAACGTAGAAGTACCGGACGACAACATCGTGAACAGAATGTCAGGAAGAAGAGCATGTGTAGGCTGTGGAGCCACTTATCATGTAGAGTACGCACCGACGAAGGTGGAGAATATCTGCGATACATGCGGCGCAGAGCTGATCTTAAGAGACGACGACAAACCGGAGACGGTATTGAAGCGTCTTGGCGTATACCATGAGCAGACACAGCCTCTGATCGATTATTACACAGAGAAGCATGTATTAAAAGAAGTTGACGGAACCGTGGATATGGAAGCTGTATTTGCGGCGATCGTTGAGATTTTAGGAGCGTAAGCATATGCCAATTACAATTAAATCGGCAAGAGAGATTGAACTGATGACAGAGGCGGGCAGGATCCTGGCGATCGTGCACGAAGAGCTTGAAAAAGCGCTGCGCCCGGGGATGACGACACTTGACATCGACAGGATCGGTGAAGAGGTGATCAGAAGTTATGGATGTATTCCGTCCTTTCTTGATTATAACGGTTATCCGGCGTCTATCTGCGTGTCAGTCAACGATGAGGTGGTACACGGGATCCCATCGAAGAAGCGGATCATCAGAGAGGGAGACATCGTCAGTCTGGATGCAGGGGTGATCTACAAAGGCTATCATTCTGACGCTGCACGGACACATGCAGTCGGGGAAGTGAAAAAAGAAGCTTCCGAGCTGATCAGAGTGACGAGAGAGTCTTTTTTTGAAGGGATAAAATTTGCCCGTGAGGGAATGCATTTATTTGAAATTTCAGCAGCGATCGGCAGATATGCAGAGGAGAGAGGATACGGAGTCGTAAGAGATCTGTGCGGACACGGAATCGGAACTCACCTGCATGAATCACCTGAAATACCGAATTTTGCACAAGGTAGAAGGGGACCAAAACTGCGCGCTGGAATGACGCTGGCGATCGAACCGATGATCAACATCGGCACGCATGAGGTGGACTGGCTGGACGATGACTGGACAGTCGTGACAAGAGATGGTTCCTTATCTGCACATTACGAAAATACGGTGTTGATCACAAAAGACGAACCAGTACTTTTAACCTTATTGAAGTAAGAGGACAGAATATGAAGGAATTGGAAACAGGAATGCTTGCAAGATCAAAAGCCGGCCACGATAAAGGAGAAATCTATCTGATCTGCGGTGTGGACGAGGGATATGTCTATCTCGCAAATGGGAAGAGCCGCACATGCGACAGACCAAAAAAGAAGAAAAAGAAGCATGTGCAGATTATTGCAGAACAGTATGACATCGGGGCGGCAGATGATGTGGCAGTGAAACGGATACTGAAATTATATAAGGAAAAGAATGTGAATCACTAGGAGGGTGTAAAAATGTCAAAAGCTGACGTAATTGAAATTGAAGGAACAGTAGTAGAGAAATTACCAAATGCGATGTTTCAGGTAGAATTAGAGAATGGACATCAGGTACTTGCTCACATCAGCGGAAAGCTGCGTATGAATTTTATCAAGATTCTGCCGGGAGATAAGGTAACCTTAGAATTATCTCCGTATGATTTGTCAAAAGGTAGAATTATTTGGAGAGATAAGTAAAAAACTATTGACTTTATGAAAATTGTGATGCTATAATATTAGGCGAACTGTTTTGTGATTATTTTGCAGAATAGTGGGTAAATATAGGCAGAGCAGTGGATGAAAGGAGGATTTGACGTGAAGGTTAGATCATCAGTTAAACCAATTTGCGAAAAATGCAAAATCATTAAAAGAAAAGGAAGCATCAGAGTAATCTGTGAAAATCCGAAACACAAACAAAGACAAGGATAATAAGCGTCGTTGTCGAATTTGTGCGAGAAGCACAAATATTTATTTAGGCGGCTGTAACATGACACACCAGGGTGTGTGGTGTTATTAAAATATACAAGAACATACCGATTGTATATTGCTTATAATACTGGCTCCGGCCAGAAAGGTCGCGGGAAACTGCGGCTGGACGCTATCAGCAGGATTTCAGATCCGCGCGTCCCAATTTGAGACAATATAAACTACGGCAGAAGAGGATGTATACTACATTTCAGACCTGCAAAGCAGGGGCTATGCATACTTCTTACTGACCAGATTCAAAATGGAGGAAAATCACATGGCTCGTATTGCTGGTGTAGACTTACCAAGAGACAAACGTGTAGAAATCGGATTAACTTACATCTACGGAATCGGTAGAGTAAGCTCTAATCGTATCTTAAAAGAGGCAGGAGTAAATCCTGACACTCGTGTCAGAGACTTAACTGACGAAGAAGTAAAGAAAATCAGTGCTGTAATCGATGAGACTCAGTTAGTAGAAGGTGATCTCAGAAGAGAGATCGCTCTTAACATCAAGAGATTACAAGAAATCGGATGCTATAGAGGAATCCGTCACAGAAGAGGACTTCCGGTACGTGGTCAGAAGACAAAGACAAATGCCAGAACAAGAAAAGGTCCTAAGAGAACAGTAGCAAATAAGAAGAAATAATAAGAATTCGTAGAAAGTAGGTTAGTTTAAATGGCTAAGAAAGTTACAAAAAAAGTGACAAAGAAACGTGTCAAGAAAAACGTTGAACGCGGACAGGCACATATCCAATCATCTTTTAATAATACAATCG
>JAPFCT010000130.1 GCA_026169575.1 Faecalimonas sp. | reverse complement strand
TTCCAGCACTGGGAATCGGAAATATTGACAGTTTTCTTGAAATGCTGATCAATATGACAGCGGCAACTTCACTTCTTCCGGTTTTATTCCTGCTCGCAGCTTATATTGGATTGCGCTGGAAAAAGGATGATCTGCAGAGAGATTTCCGTTTTGGAAGCCGTAAATTTGGTATTGCAGCAGGAATCTTCTTACTGATCGTATTTACATTTGTATTTTTCATGTCAACAGTACCAGAACCAGCTCTGATCATGCAGGCAATCAACGGAACATTGCCAGAGGGTGTTGCAAATCCGATCGGAACATTAGTTTATAACGTATTAGGTGTTGTAATCTTCATGGGATTAGCTTGGTTTTGCTGGAACCGTTATGAAAAGAAAAATAAAAATCAGAAATAAAGGGCATAGGTCAAAAGGAGGAACTTAATATGAAAATATGGGAAAATCATCAGATTGATGGAATAAACAGAATGCCTGCAAGAGCACATTTTTTAACTTTTCCAACAAGAGAGAAGGCATTGCTTGGAAGCAATGGATATACACATGCTTTTAAAAATTTAAATGGAACATGGAAATTCATGTTTTTAGATGCACCGGAGTACAGTCCAGAAGGATTTTTTGAAAGTGATTTTGATGTGTCTGGTATGGATGACATTACTGTTCCAGGTAACTGGCAACTGCAGGGATATGGAAAAATGCATTATTCCGATCTGTGGTATAATTTCCCGATCAATCCGCCATATGTACCGACAGAAAATCCAACGGGAATTTATAAACGTACATTTTATGTGGAGGAAAGCTTCCGTGGGAAACAGATTATTCTTCGGTTTTGCGGAGTAGATTCTGCATACCATCTTTGGATCAATGGTCAGGAAGTGGGATACAGCAAGGCTGCAAGAAATGAGTCTGAATTTGATATCACTGACCTTGTACGGATCGGAGAAGAAAATGATGTTACAGTTCGCGTGTATCAATGGTCAGATGGAACTTATCTGGAGGATCAGGATATGTGGTGGGAGAGTGGTATTTTCCGTGAT
>JAPFCT010000092.1 GCA_026169575.1 Faecalimonas sp. | reverse complement strand
TTTTCTGAATTTTGTTGACTTTCGGTTGTCATATCGTTCAGACTTGATTCGTTTTTATTATCATCTTGATGTTCTGATTCTTTCTCTAAATCCTCATACTTTTTATCTAAATATTCCTGCTGTGTAATTGAAGCGTCTATATCTTTTATTCCGTCAGCATTTCTCAAGAACTTAAGAACAAGAATATTTTCTTCTTTGTACAACCCAAACGATGGCTTATCTAACCACACAGGAGTTTTCACTATCACTGTTCCATTATTATTATAATGTTCTGAATCATCATTTAGCATATTCACAAATATCCCCAATGCCATTGCTAACACTACGATTAGTCCGACCACCCATAAAAGAATTCTTTTCAATAAAGATTTCTTTTTGTTCGTTTTTATGATTCCGGATAAAACACAAGTCCATATCACATTTAAACATAGCAGAGTTAAAAACAGTACGATAGGAACTGTTCTAAGAAACCATAAACGAAATATTTCTCCGTTTGATAAAGGATATCCAATTTTAATGCCAATATATACTATTGACACCATAATGGTAATGATCGTAACAACCACCAATGTCTTCATTTTAAAAGACATTTTCTTTTTCGTTTCTATCTGTTCTGTTTCTACCTCTTGAATAAAACTTTTAAGCAACAGTAATTCATTTTCAGATAGAACATTTTTATTGATCAATATAATTTTATTGTCTTTACGAATCAGATAAATATGATTTTCAATCTCTCCCTTACTGACAAATGAATTCCAATAATTATGTGTAACGCCAATCTCTGTGACTATATCCACACCTTCTTTTGAAAACACATATTTTCGTTCACTGTTCATTTTCTGTTTTTCATTATTTATGACTGCTTTCATAAATACTTTTTGGAATTTTTCTACGCATACCCCTAACGCCGCACATCCAATACTTAACAATAATAAAATCCATGCAAAAGATATATTAAACAAGTATGAATAAAATGCTAAAGAAAAGATGTAAAAAGCGCTTACCAAAGTTATGCTTTTGATTACTCTATTGATTTTCATAGTTTTTAATGAACTAAGATGCATTAAAATACCAGTTGTTTCTTCGTCTATATCTAAACGATATATAATTGTACCATCTCGATATTCTTTTTCTTCGACTACCATCTTTGATTTCTCCTTTCATTCACCTATTAAAAACTCAAATTCCAGTTTATCTGTTTCTTCCTACCTATATTATAACTATTACAAATATCCCCCACAACAAAAATGAGTATGTCTGACTATTTCTCTATATGAAAAATGCCCCCTTCTAAGTAGATAAGGTTGATTTCCTACCCATCTGCTTAAAAGGGAGCTTCTTCCTGCCATCACAGCATCTCAGAATGCTTTTTCCTGAAAAATCATTTATTCTTTTTCAGTCTCTTCTGTCTTCATTTCTGTGGAAGCTTCTTTAGAATGTTCTGTCTCAGCTTCTGCCAAAGTTTCTCCTTCCGGCTTTTCTGCATCGGCTTCTTTCACTTCTGTCAGCACAGTTTCTTCTTTCTCCTCTGCTGCCTCAGAACCTTTTTCTTCCGGAATCTCTTCTGTTTCTTTCTCTTCCTGCACGGCTTCTTCTAAAGCGGACTCTGTTTCTTCTCCACCCAGGCTCTGTGCTTCATGAATCTTATTCCAGTCTTCTTCTTCCTTCTTCAGAAGCGCTTCTTCTTCCGGGTCTGACTTCTCCTCAGCAAGTGGAAGTGCCGGCAGCACCTGCGTCTGACTTTCTTCCATACCTTCTTTCAGAGCTTCTGCCTCTTCTTCCTGCTTCTCTGTATCCGTATCTTCCGACTCGGATGCTTCCTTCGCCTCTGCCTCCAGCTCTGCAAGTTCACTGTCCAGCTCTTTTTCAAGTTCTGGATCCGTTTCTTCTAAAACTGCTTCTTCATCCGCAACTGCGGAAAGTTCACCTTTATCCCCTCGGATCTTCTGGCGCTTCGCCTCCCGGATCTTCCTTGCTCTTGCCTCCATCAGCATGATCACGATCAGACCGATAAGCGCTGCAAGTGCAACTCCTGCTGCCACCAGTACCGGGGTTGGAATCTCCGGCATCTGGAAAGAAGGCTTTTTCTCCTGCCCGGTATGCTTTGATACCTCTTTCTGATCTTCTGTATCTTCCTTTTCTGTCTTCCCGGCTTCTTTCTCTTTCTCCTTTGCGAGTACGTATTCCCCGCCTTTCTCAAAGAGCAGTGTGACCTTATCCTGATCGACGATCACTTCCGTACCTTTGTCCAGATTGCTTCTCTCATAAAGAAACAGCTTTTCTGCACCTTTTAACTGTTCCGGAAGCTTGTAGATCACAGTTACTTTTCCCGGAAATTCTTTGCTCATCATAAATTCTAAAACCTGATAAGCCCCGATCTTGTCTGCCTCTTGCTTCGACAGTGTGACATTTTTCTCGATCAGCTTTGTAAACAGCTCATTTGCCGGATTTTTGACATCTGCACCTTTGATCTTGATCGAGTAATTATCATAATCCAGTGTCAGTTCAAAGTTTGGATTTTTTGCAAGTACAGATAAGATCTCTTTGTCAAGTTTATATGGCTTGCTTCCATTGACAAGAGAATTGCTTCCTCCTTTGATCGCTGCATTGATATTTTCAAGAAGTGTCGGTCCGGCAATGCTTCCGACCGTATTGCCTGCGGACGTTCCACCGGAACCGCTGTTTCCTGCTGTCTGTCCCTTTGGAGGAGTTACTGACGTATTCTGATTTTCCGAAGAACTGCCTGCATTATTCTGTGGCTGTTCCGGATGATTTTCCTGCGGTTTGGATTCCTGCGGCGGATCTTTCTCTGGTTTCTCCGGCTCTTCCGGTTTTGGATCCTCCGGCTTTGGTTCTTCTGGTTTCGGGTCTTCCGGCTGCTCAGGTTCTGTCGGTGGTTCCGGATTTTCAGGATCTACCGGCGGTTCTGGATCCGGCTTTTCTTCCTTTGGAATCTCTACCGATGTGATCGTTCCATTCCCGGTATTTCCATAATAGACATTCCCATCACTGCCGATAAAAATATAGTCTTGCCCAGTCTTCTTCGTCTCTGAAGTATAAACCGTCTCCACAGTCAGTTTTCCATCTGCATCTAACTTCGCCATATACAGACTGGCGTTCTCCTCTTCCTGCGTAAAATACACATAAAAGTTCTCACCTGACTTTGTAACTGCCTGACTTACGACCGGATGATCTGTCTTCTGGGATAAAATCTCAGTGGCATCTGCCTCCGAGTAAACTGCTATGTATCCCTGACTGCTTCCGCCAGTCACAAATACATTCCCGTCCAGAATAGAAATGGCTGCATTTCCTTTATCTGGCAGGGAAACTGTCGCCTTCTCTGTCACCTTGCCGTCGTCACTGAGTGTCACTTTATAGAGAACGCCCTCATCTGTGGCAAACCATACAGAGCCATTCGCTTCCACAAGCGGACTTCTCACTTTTCCGGTGATATCATCCTTCTCGTCTTTGACTTCTCCGGTCTTTGCATTGGCAAGTACAAGTTTTCCAGAATCTCCGGCAAACAGTACATGCTCCCCGAGGATCGCGGCTTTTGTCCCGATATAGCCCGTTTCTTTCTGCTCCGCAGACTTCCATTCCGGTGTCACCGCATCGGTGCCTGCCTTAGAGTCTGTTACAAATGCTGCAAAGTAACCGGACACTTTCTGGTCTTCTGCCGTCGGAGCAAACCCCGCATAGATCATATGATCATGATATAAGATCTGACTCTGCACTGCGAGTCCTTCTGCCGGCTTCTCTGTCACAAACACCGAACTTAGATCTGAAATACTGACAGCCTGGATCCTTCCGTCCTGAAGCGGGATAAAAAGCATCCCGTCTCCATTTCCGATCGCTCCTGCCGCAGCAGCCTCTCCTTCCAGTTCCACGGAAGCAGTCTCTTTTCCAGTTGTGACATCGATCACTTTTAATACGGTTCCAACAGTCACATAGAACTGATTCTCTATCATAAGCGGAAGTGAAGTCTGTATCCCTGCTTCATCACTGATCACCCAGTGAATCTCGGTCTTCTCTTTTGCATTCTCAGTTCCGGCGGCAGATACCGCCAGAGGTGCACAGCTTAATGCCATTGATAATGACAAGGCAGCACAGCCAAATCTGAGCGTTTCCCGATATTTCCGATTTGGTTTCATCTAGTTTCTCCCCTTATTTCTGTCTTTTCAATATATCTGAGTCTAATCATTTCTATGTTACCTATCTTTTGCCCCGATGTCAACCTCTGTGAGATGATTTCCCAATTATTTCTATCCTTTTAATCCGCTGAGTGCGATTCCATTCTCGAACTTCGACTGCATGAACAAATAGAATAAGAATGGCGGCAAAAATGTCATTACCGAGCATGCCATCGTCAGTCCCACGTCGGCATCGTACTGCGCCTTCATCGTTGTGAGCGCAAGCGGCAGTGTCCGCATCTCGTCCTTTGTCGTAATGATCAGAGGCCATGTAAAGTTGTTCCATGCCCCGATAAATGTAAAGATTGCCAGCGTCAGCATCGTCGTCTTCACAAGCGGAAGAATGACGGATCTTAAAATACGGAAATTACTTCCTCCGTCAATCCTTGCAGACTCGATCAGTTCTGTCGGAACTGCGAGGATCGCCTGCCGCATAATGAATACGCCAAGCGCCGTCGGAAGCGGAAGGATCAGCGCTTTAAATGTATTCGCCCATCCAAATCCACGCACGATCAGATACAGTGGCACAAGGATCACCTCTGATGGAATCAGCATTGTCAGCACAAGCAGCAAAAAGAGCTTATCGCTTCCTTTAAATTTCAGCTTTGCAAATGCATATCCTGCTGTACTGCTCGTAAAAAGCGTCAGGAGCACACCTGCTACCGCCACAAACATACTGTTTGCAAAATACCGCACAAAAGACGGGTTGGAAAATATTTTTTCATAATGTTCCAGCGTCATACTGGAAAGTGAAAAACTCATATCATACGCATTGACCGTACTTTTAAATGACATCAGGATCATATAGAGGAACGGAAGTACGCAGAGCAGTATGACAAAGATCAAGATCAGACTGCCGATAAAATGTGTCAGTTTCTTCATATCGTCTACCTCCTATATTTCTGATGCTTCCCGCTTCATAAAGCGCTGCTGAAACAGAACAATGACAAGTACAAGAACCATCAGGACATTTGATACGGCCATCGCATAACCTGCTTTCGATCCTTTAAAGGTCAGCTGATATGCATACATCGCCAGTGTCGTCGTGGACATTGACGGTCCTCCTCCAGTCATTGTGTAAATAATATCAAACACCTGCATGGAGCTTGTCAGCGCCAGGAATGTATTTAAGATCAACGCCGGCTTTAACAATGGCAGCGTAATCTTTGTGAACAGCTGAAACGACTTCGCACCGTCTACCCGCGCCGACTCATAATAGCTGTCCGGGATCGACATCAGTGAGGAAAGGGCAAGGATCATATAATATCCCATCCCTTTCCACACGATGATCATCGACAAAGTAATGATCGCTGCCGTACTGCTTCCGAGAAGCATGGATGGATCGATCCCGAAGAGCCCGAAAACTGCCTGAACCGCCGGGCTTCTTCCATTTAAGATCGCTTTCCACACGGTTCCGACTACCGCACTGGAAGAAAGTACCGGAATGAACAACGCTCCTTTTGCGATCTTCGCCAGCAATGAATTTTTACGGGATGCGATCAGCGTTGCAAGCAGTGTTGATACAACAATCTGAAGCGGAACGACCAGCAGAGAAATTTTTAATGTGTTAAAAATACACAGCCGCAGCTTCTCATCTCGGAACAGTTTCTGATAATTGAACAATCCGTTAAATTCTGCCGGTGTAATAATATTATACCTTGTAAAGCTGAACACGACCGCAACGATCAGTGAGCAGAACACAAATGTAAATAAAATAACTGAGATCGGCGCAATATAGGCATACGGCATGATTTTAGATAAAATACCAGATTTTTTCTTCATAACGCCCTCTCCGGCTATTCATTTTCAGCCCAGTATTCATCCAGTGTTTCATTTGCAAATTCTGCTGATTCGTCGAGGGCCTCTTTTGCAGACTGCTTTCCTTCCATTACAGACTGGATATGTGCGGAAAGATTCTCAAGGATTTCTGATCCGCAAGGTCCTACCTGAAGCGGACGCCACTTATCTACATCTTCTGTAACGATTTGTTCCATCTTCGGGTCTCCGACGTATTCTTCCGTCACAGTAAGCGCTGCACCCGGTGCGATTTTGTGATACTCCGTCATAAATTCCGGTCCGCAGATATATTTGATCAGTTTCATTGCAAGTTCCGGCTCTTCACAGTTTGACATGATCGACAGAGAATCCGCCGCTCCGAATGTGCCGTACTGTTCATTCTTTAAAGAAGTCACATAATCCCAGTTCAGATCCGGATAGGATTCAGCAAACAATGTTTCATGATTCTGCGCAGATCTTGTCACACCAAATGCTGCTTTTCCAGCTCCGAAGATCGTGGAGAATGCATCTTCTGCCGGAAGTGACAATACATTTTCAGGCATATAGTCTTTCAGACTCTCAAAAAACTCCAGAGCCTCCACTCCTGCTTTCTCATTAAACTTCACTGACTTTAGATCATCATTGTAAATATCCCCGCCTGCCTGCCATAACAGACTGTAAAAATAAGCATTCAGAATATAAAGGTTGCTCATTCCTCCATTGTTCAGACCAACCGCATAGCCATACTGGTCGATTTTTCCATCTCCGTCCGTGTCTTTTGTCGCTTTCTTACAGATCCGTTCAAAATCTTCCCATGTTTCCGGCGGAGTCTCTCCAAGTTCGTTTAAAATATCTTCATTATAATAGAGGACAAACGGAACTCCGGTAACGATCGGCATTCCGTACTGTCCGCCCATCATTTCTCCGCGGTCCAGGTATTTATATTCCTTATAATCTTCCTCCTCAAGAAGATCTGTCATATCCATCACAAGTCCGGAAGAAATATATGTTGGATACATTTCCGCATACATATATCCGATATCCGGTCCCTCTCCGGCCCCGATACTTGTAGACCATTTTTCTTCATAGTTCTCCCACGGGATTACCTCAATTTCGAGTTCCATATTATTCTCTTTTTCAAAATTTTTCAAAAGCTTCTCGAAATCTCCCTTAACATCTTCTCCCAACGGCGGACACCACATCGTAAGTGTTTTCTTTCCGGAATCCCCTTTTCCACCTTTTGCATCTCCGCTTCCACATCCGACAAGAAGACCTGCCAGAAGTGACGTGCAAAGAAGTGCACTGATCCATTTTCTCTTCATAAGTTCCCTCCTAAAATTTCTCCAAAATCTATCAATGATTCCTTGATAAATTATAAGGAGAGTTGCTCATTTAGTAAAATAGATTTTTCCAATATGATTATAGATATATTATATATGGAAGCTTTCTATATAGATGTTCGCCGTGTTCCGATCTCTGTATCGATATTCTCCACGTTCCCATTTCTGTATAGAAAAAAAGTGGCCATCCTACGATGAACCACTTTCCTCCTCTTAACAGATAAACATTGCATCCCCGAAGCTAAAGAAACGATATCTTTCTCTGATTGCTTCCTCATATGCATTTAATACATGCTCTCTTCCTGCTAACGCCGAAACAAGCATGACAAGTGTGGACTCCGGAAGATGGAAATTTGTGATCAGACAATCCAGCACTTTAAACTGATATCCCGGATA
>JAPFCT010000394.1 GCA_026169575.1 Faecalimonas sp. | reverse complement strand
CAGGCAGCATTTCCCTCTACCATGAGAAGAAGGTGAGACAGGAGCAGGGGGATTCTGCCATCGCTGACTGGATCAAGACGATTGGCGTGGCGGTGGTAACTACTTTGCTGAGTCTTTTGTTTGAGCGGTTTGGCATCCGGCAGTCGAACATCGTCACCGTCTACATTCTCGGGGTGCTTGTTACGGCGGCAGTCACAACCAGCAGGATCTACAGTCTGAGCCTTTCTCTGTTCAGTGTTTTGATTTTCAACTTTTTGTTCACTGCTCCGAAATATACGTTGAAAGCGTATGACACCGGCTATTTTATTACATTTGGGATCATGTTTTTATCGGCGCTGATCACAAGCTCTCTGACGGTGAAACTGAAGAGCAACGCAAAGGAGGCGGCGCAGATCGCTTTCCGCACACAGATCTTGTTTGACATGAACCAGCTGCTGCAGCAGGAGCGGGAGAAGAAGGATATTCTTGAAGTGACGGCAATGCAGCTGATCAAACTTCTGGACCGGGATATTGTTATTTATGAAGTGGAAAAATCTACGCTTCTGGATCCACATATTTACTATTGCAAGGAAGATGAACCAAGAGAGGATTATACAACAAAAGAGGAGCGCAAGGTCTGCCTGTGGGTAATGAAAAATAATCGCCATGCAGGTGCGACCACGAAGATGTTTCCAGAGGCAAAATGTCTGTATCTGGCAGTCCGCGTCAACAATGTAGTCTATGGTGTGATCGGAATCGCGCTCGGGAAACATCCGATGGACCAGTTTGAGAAGAGTATCGTACTTTCTATCCTCGGGGAATGTGCACTTGCGCTGGAAAATGAACAGAGCATCCGGGAGAAGGAAGAGGCAGCTGTGATGGCGCAGAATGAACAGCTGAGGGCAAATCTTCTCCGTGCCATCTCCCATGATCTTCGCACACCGCTTACGGTGATCTCTGGAAATGCAAGCAATCTTCTGTTTAATGAGGACAGCTTTGACAAGGAGACGAAGCTTCGTCTGTACGGAGATATCTATGACGACTCGATGTGGCTGATCAATCTTGTGGAGAATCTTCTGTCTGTGACAAGAATTGAAGACGGCAGGCTGAATCTTAAGATGTCCGCGGAGCTGGTCGATGAAGTGACGGCGGAGTCTGTGCGCCATCTTCCGAGAAAAAGTGCGGAGTATGAGATCTGCCTGAAGAAAAATGACGAATTTCTCATGGCGAAGATGGATGTGCAGCTGATCCTCCAGGTGCTCATCAATCTGATCGACAATGCATTAAAGTATACTCCGCCTGGATCCGTCATAGAAGTTTCTTCCCGGAAACAGGGAGGGATGGTCGAAGTGTCTGTCAGTGACAATGGACCAGGGATCAGCGACGAGGCGAAGGAGCATATTTTTGAGATGTTTTATACCGGGGCCCATAAGATTGTGGACAGCCGGCGCAGCCTCGGACTTGGGCTGTCGCTCTGCCGTTCGATCATAGAGGCGCACGGAGGTACGATCCGGGTTGAGGACAATTTGCCTCACGGATGCATTTTCACATTTACACTGCCTGCAGAGGAGGTACATTTAAATGAATAAATTATTAATCTTAGTCGTCGAGGACGATACATCAGTACGAAACCTGATCACAACTACATTGAAGGCACACGGCTACCGCTATCAGACTGCGGCAAACGGCCAGACTGCGATTCTGGAGGCGTCCTCCCATAATCCGGATATTGTGCTTCTGGATCTGGGGCTGCCGGATATGGACGGGGTGGAGATCATCAAAAAGATCCGGTCCTGGTCCAATATGCCGATCATCGTGATCAGCGCCAGAAGCGAGGATAATGATAAGATCATCGCGCTGGATGCGGGGGCGGATGATTATCTGACGAAGCCGTTTTCAGTGGAAGAACTGCTTGCAAGGCTCAGAGTCACACAGCGAAGACTTGCGATCATGCAGGGAGGCGCGCAGGAGGAAAAGTCAACGTTCACAGATGGAAAGCTGATGATTGATTACAGCGCAGGCTGTGCCTACATGGATGGGAAAGAACTGCATCTGACACCGATCGAGTACAGATTGCTGTGTCTCCTCTCCAAGCATGTGGGAAAGGTACTTACACATACTTATATCACGCAGGAAATCTGGGGACGGAGCTGGGAGAATGATGTGGCATCTCTGCGTGTATATATGGCGACACTGCGCAAAAAGATCGAGAGTGAACCGGATATGCCGCAGTATATCCAAACACATATCGGTGTGGGGTACCGGATGCTGCGGGTGGAATAAAGAAAAAGCGGTTTCCAAAATTCTTCTGTATGTTGTCTTGAGAAAAATGAGTACAAAAGATATAATAGGAACGATGACATAGATGAGGAGAATTGCAGATGAATATAATTAACATAGAACATATCAGTAAAGTGTTTGGTGAAAAAACGGTATTTGACGATATTTCCTGCGGGATCCACGAGGGAGATAAGATCGGGATCATCGGGATCAATGGAACCGGCAAGACGACACTTTTAAAAATGATCGCAGGACTGGAAGAGCCGGATCAGGGGCAGGTGATCTTTCAAAATGGTCTCAGGATCACATATCTTCCGCAGTCACCGGAATTTCCGAAGGAGGCGACCGTATTGTCCTATGTGGCAGAGGGTGCAGGCGGAATGGACTGGGGGAAGGAAAGCGAAGCCAGAAATGTACTGAACCGTCTTGGGATCACTGCGCATGATGAGAAGATCGAACATTTATCGGGAGGTCAGAAAAAGCGTGTGGCGCTTGCGCGGACACTTGTCAATCCGGCGGATGTACTGATCCTGGATGAGCCGACCAACCACATTGACAATGAGATGGCTGTGTGGCTGGAGAATTATCTGAACCAGTGGAAGGGTGCGATCATCATGGTCACACATGACCGCTATTTCCTCGACCGGGTGACAAATAAGATCCTTGAGATCGATCATGGAAAGCTGTATGCATATACTGCAAACTACTCACAGTTTCTGGAACTGAAAGCACAGCGGGAGGAGATGGAACTTGCCTCAGAGCGGAAACGCCAGAGTGTGCTGCGGATGGAACTGGAGTGGGCAAAGAGAGGATGCCGTGCGCGTACGACAAAGCAGCGGGCGAGACTGGAACGGCTGGAGGCGCTGAAAAACGGGAAAGCGCCGGTCAGAGATGCGGAGATAGAGATCGACTCTGTCGAAACACGCATGGGCAGAAAGACGATCGAGCTGCATCATATCTGCAAGAGCTACGGTGTGAAAAAGCTGATCGATGATTTTGACTATATCGTACTGAAGAATCAGAGACTTGGGATCATCGGTCCAAATGGCTGTGGAAAATCCACATTGATGAAGATCATTACTGGAAAGGAAGCGCCGGATCAGGGAGAAGTGGAGATCGGCGATACAATCCGGATCGGATATTTTGCGCAGGAAGTCACAGAGATGGATGCAGGTCAGCGTGTGATCGATTATATCAAAGATGTGGCGGAGTATGTCCCGACAAAAGACGGAAGGATCACGGCGTCACAGATGCTGGAGCGGTTTTTATTTACACCGGCAATGCAGTATACGCCGATCGGAAAGCTGTCAGGCGGCGAGAAAAGGAGACTGTATCTTCTGAAAGTACTGATGGAGGCGCCGAATGTGCTGATCCTCGACGAGCCTACCAACGATCTGGATATCCCGACACTGACGATCCTTGAGGATTATCTGGATTCCTTCCAGGGAATTGTGATCACAGTGTCACATGACCGGTATTTTCTTGACAATATTGTGGACCGTATCTTCGCGTTTGAGGAAAACGGGAAGCTGGTACAGTACGAGGGCGGCTATACCGATTATCTCGAGGCAAAGGAGAGAAATGGCAAAACTGCTGTCAGGGAGAGCGGAGAGACCGAGAAGAAAAAGGTGGATCGAAAGAGCTGGAAAAAAGATGCGCCGGAGAAATTGAAATTTACTTATAAAGAGCAGAAGGAATACGAGACCATCGATGAGGATATTGCTGTTTTGGAACAGAAGATCGAAGAATTCGATGAACAGATGATGAAGTATGCCACAAATTCTGCAAAGCTTTCTGAGATCGCAGAACAAAAGGAAGCTGCGGAAACGGCGCTGGATGAGAAGATGGAGCGCTGGGTCTATCTAAATGATCTCGCAGAGCGCATCGAGAAGCAGAAAAGTCTTGCATTACTCTAAAAGTATGCTAAAATGAAATTTGGAAAAGAACAAAGGGGAGCTTGCGAAAAGCAGGCTGAGAGTAAGCTGTATGCTTAGACCCATAACCTGATTTGGATAATGCCAACGTAGGAAAATACCCGGTAGAAGTTTATGCTGTGATAGTACCCGCGCGGATTATCACAGCTTTTTTAGTACATAGAGAATTGTGT
>JAPFCT010000372.1 GCA_026169575.1 Faecalimonas sp. | reverse complement strand
GTATAAGTTTATGCCACAGAAACCGTTTTGGGAGTATGTGGCATTGTTTCTGCCCCAAATTTATAAAAACTCCGGGATGGATATTGACTTTCAATAAAGATGTGTTACACTGGAAGAGTAATTCTAAGGAAAATTCTTTCCTTTTACATGGATCGGGCAGTTCTGCCAGTTATTCCATTTTATTTTTAATTTTATTATGAAAGAAGCGTGATGCCTATGCGGGTCAGTGTGGGACAGGACTGTTTTTAGCGCAGATGCTGTACAGTTCTGTCGCAGTTGTATTTCGTTTACAGAAAAATCAAAAAGAAAGGGACAGCGTATGAAAAAAAGAAGACAGATCGTGTTGCTCTGCATGGTAGCAATGCTTTTTTGTACTGCACTTTTCTTCCCGGAGGAGGCAGAGGCACAGACAGAGCAGGTGAAGATTGAGACGGGAAGAGAGATTTACTATTATCAGTATTCTACAAATTTATTTTATATCAATGGAAATATCGGGTATTGCCTCCAGCCTGCCAAGGATACTCCGACAGATGGAAATTATGCAGGAGAAGTGCTGCAAAATCATGAGGTACTTGCAAAGGTGCTTTACTTTGCAACCGGGCAGCCGGGAGAAAAGGTGGTAGGAGAAGGGTTCTGGCAGATGCAGGATCCATCCATATCGGGGGTAGCATCCTGGGATGAGCGGTATGCATATTCACATATGTTTTTGTCATGGATTTTTGCAGATTATGATTTTAATGCGGCTTTTCATGGGACCGGTCTGGAGCAGGAACCATTTTATGAAGAATTGAAGCAGGATTTTCATTCGAAATTAGCGCAGATCAAGGGACTTACAGTTCCGGAAGCGGCGTTATCGTTTTCGGATTCTGATGTCACAGCCTATGTGGATGGAGAAATCCAGCGGACAGAGAGCCTGATGTTGTCCGGGGATCCTCAAAATGAGATCGCACTTCCGCTGCAGGAAAAGATGGTGCTGGTCAATGAAAGCAGGGGGACAGAGGAGACCGGAACCGGGCATATTTCCGGAGGAGAGCAGTTTTATTTAAAAGCTCCGATTGATATGAAAGGGACGTATCAGAGCGGAGACATTTGTGGAAGTATTACGAATGAGTGGCGCTCTCTGATCATCGGAACCGGAAAGGATACACAGGTCATGGGAACGGGAAGCTATGCGGTGACACCGACAGAACCGGTTCATCTCAATGTACAGTGGATTCCGACGGGAAAGATCAGGATTAAAAAGGTCGATGCCGAGACACAGCAGAATAAACCGCAGGGACAAGGCTCCTTTGAGGGAGCAGTCTATGAGATCTTTGATGAAAACAGCAAAAAAGCAGATACACTTACGACTGATAAAAATGGGGAAGCGGTATCCCGGGAACTGCCATATGGAACGTATACGATCCGGGAGACGAAAGCACCGTTCGGATACATCGCCGCCATTGATCAGAGTGTGGAAGTAAAAGAACTGGAGATTGTTGTTGTATCACAAGAAAAACCACAGAAGGGAATCATCCGCCTGCAAAAGAAAGACAAGGAAGCAGAGGAGGAAAACTGCCCGCCGAAAGGCTCTCTTAAAAATGCAGAATATACGGTTAGTACAAAAGCAGGTGAAGTGATTCAGACACTGGTGACAGACGAGGAGGGAAAGGCGGAAAGTACCCCGCTTCTGACTGGACAGTATGAAGTAAAGGAGACAAAAGCGCCGGAGGGATATAATTTAGATCCGACTGTATATCAGGTGGAAGTACTCCCGAAAGAAGAGACAGAAGAAATTTTTTACAGAGACATTTCTTCCAGAGAAGAGATCATCCGGGGAGATTTTGAGATTATCAAGCTGGCGGAAAATGAAGACGAAGATGAGGAGACTCTGCAGGGACTTGCAGGTGTGGAATTTACTGTCTATGAGAAAGAAAATGAAAAAACGGTAATGACTCTGGTGACAGACAAACATGGATTTGCCACGACCGCATCAGAAGAATATCCGAGAGGCAGACTTCCATTTGGAACGTATGTTGTGAAGGAAACAAAAACACCGGAAGGATACCGTCCGGTCAAGCCATTTGAGATTACGATCAAGGAGGAAAAAGTAGTGCTGCGGGGAATTTATAAGGAAGATAAACTGATCACATCTCCGATCACGGTTGTGAAAGTGGATCAGGAAACGGGCAAACAGATTCGGGCAGCAGGAGTAGAATTCCGTCTGCTTGACAGTAAGAAAAATCCGGTTGAGATGGAGATGCATTATCCGGAGCATATAAAAACATCTGTTTTTAAAACGGATGAGAACGGGCAGTTTACATTTCCG
>JAPFCT010000233.1 GCA_026169575.1 Faecalimonas sp. | reverse complement strand
GATATATATAGAGATATAGACAAAGGAAATATAGAGAGAAAGTATAGAGAGAAAGAAAATAATTTATAAGACGAGGAAAGAAGAAAATGATTATTACATGTAAAAAAGGAGCTCCCCAGGAAGAGGTGGAGAAGATCGTACAAGGATTTGAGGAGAAGGGGCTGGAAGTCAACACGATTCTCGGAACAAACTATAACGTATTCGGAGTTGTCGGAGATACGACAGTCGTAGATGAGAAGATGGTGCGTGCCAATCCGTGGATCGAGGATGTGACAAGGATTGCAGCTCCGTATAAGAAGGTCAACCGGTTATTTCACCCGGAGGACAGTGTGATCGATGTGGCGGGAATCAAAATCGGAGGAAAAGAAAATGTCGTTGTCATCGGCGGCCCTTGTTCCGTCGAAGGAAAGGAACAGATCTGTGAGATTGCCGAAGAGGTAAAGAAAGCAGGAGGATGTATGTTAAGAGGCGGAGCATATAAGCCGCGGACATCGCCATATGCATTTCAGGGGCTTGGAACGGAAGGAATTTTAGACATGGTAGAAGCGAGGAAGCGGACGGGACTGCCGATTGTGTCTGAGATTATGAGTGCAGATAAAATCGATGAATTTGTAGAGTATGTGGATCTGATCCAGGTCGGCGCCAGAAACATGCAAAATTTTGATCTGCTCAAAGCGCTCGGGAAAATCAACAAACCAATCTTATTAAAGAGAGGGCTTTCCAACACGATCGAGGAATGGCTGATGTCTGCCGAATATATTATGTCCGGAGGAAATGAGAATGTGATCCTCTGCGAGCGCGGAATCCGTACATTTGAAAAATATACGAGAAATACACTGGATCTCAGTGTGGTCCCGATCATTAAGAAAAAGAGTCATCTGCCGATCATTATTGATCCATCTCACGCGACAGGAGACTGGGATCTTGTAGAATCCATGAGCCTTGCGGCGATCGCGGCAGGTGCAGATGGTCTGATCGTGGAGGTGCATAATAATCCGGAGAAAGCATGGAGTGACGGGGCACAGTCGCTGAAGCCGGAAAAATTCAGGACGATGATTGAAAAAGGAAGAGTCATCGCCCAGGTGATCGGAAGAGATATTTAATATTAGGAACGTAAAGAAAGAAGCAGTCAGAGGGAAACTGTGCAGAAAGCAGAAACAAATCAGAAAAGCTGTGCAGAAAGAATTCAGAGCTGCAAAGGGCAGAGAGAAGGAGAAAACAGTATGATCATTACAGTGAAAAAAGGAATTCCGGAGGAAGAAGTACAAAAACTGGTCCACGCATTTGAGGAGAGAGGATTTCAGGTCAACGATTCCCAGGGAACAGATTATCATATTTTAGGACTGATCGGAGACACTACGAGTCTGGATGAGAAAATCATCCAGGCAAATCCGCTTGTCTCTGAGGTAACAAGAATCGCAGCGCCTTATAAGAAAGCAAACCGGATGTTCCATCCGGAGGACACCGTTGTGGACGTAGCGGGAGTGAAGATCGGCGGTCAGGAGAAGATCGTTGTCATCGGAGGTCCATGTTCCGTGGAGAGCAGAGAACAGATCTGCGAGATTGCGAAAGAAGTAAAAGAAGCAGGAGCAGACATGCTGCGAGGCGGCGCATACAAACCTCGTACGTCCCCATATGCATTTCAGGGACTGGAGACAAAAGGGATTGAGGATATGGTGGAAGCGAGAAGACAGACCGGGCTTCCGATCGTCAGCGAGCTGATGGATGCAGAGCATATTGAAGAGTTTGTCGAGCATGTGGATCTGATCCAGATCGGGGCGAGAAATATGCAGAATTTCTCCCTTTTAAAGGCAGTGGGAAAGATCAACAAGCCGATCTTATTAAAGAGAGGACTTTCCAATACGATCGAGGAGTGGATCATGTCGGCAGAATATATTATGGCAGGAGGAAATGAAAATGTAATCCTCTGTGAGCGCGGGATCCGTACGTTTGAAAAATATACGAGAAACACGCTGGATCTTAGTGTAGTGCCGATCATCAAAGAGAAGACGCATCTGCCGATCATCATCGATCCGTCTCATGCAACCGGAAACTGGAAGTGGATCGAGTCTATGAGCCTTGCAGCGATCGCAGCAGGAGCAGACGGTCTGATCGTTGAAGTGCATAACAATCCGGAGGCAGCATGGAGCGACGGGGCACAGTCATTAAAGCCGGAGAAATTTAAACAAGTCATCGAAAAAGGAAGAATGATCGCGAAGGTAGTGGGAAGAGAGATGTAACTATGCAGGTACAAAAACCGGATTACCAAAACAGTATTTTAAACGTAGTCAATTCGATTTTGAACAATTATGGTGCACCGCATCGTTATCGTACGCTTCCGGCAGTGGATGAGATTCTGAAAAAGGATTACCGACATGTGGTGCTTCTTGTACTGGATGGGATGGGTGTCAGTGTCCTTGAGAGATTTCTGCCGGAGGACAGTTTCCTGCGCAGGCATTTCCAAAGAGAAATCTCCAGTGTATTTCCGCCAACGACAGTTGCCGCTACAACAACACTGGAGAGTGGACTTGCGCCGGCGGAGCATGGATGGCTCGGATGGAGCATGTATTTTCCGGAGATCCAGGATAAGGTAAATGTATTTCTCAATACGACCGGGAATGGCGGGGTGATCGAGGGGGAATTGCTGGCTTCCAGGATGATGCCATATGAAAAAGTGGGAAGCCAGATCATGCATGTCTGTGAGACGAAGGCATATGAAGTGTCACCGTTTGGAAACTATCACGTAGATACCTTTGAGGAACTGGTGAGCGGTGTGAAGACTTTATGCGAAAGAGACGAGAAGAATTATCTGTATGCATACTGGCCGGAGCCGGACCATGTGATGCACGAAGGAGGCTGTACTTGCAGAGAAGCCGGAGAATGGCTGGAGAGGATCGACCTTGCACTGGAACAGTTAAGTGGAGAACTTTCGGATACACTTCTGCTTGTGACGGCAGATCACGGTCATATCAATGGAAGAAATGTATCGATGGAAGCATATCCGGAACTGATGGATTGTCTGAAATGTCTTCCGGCAGTGGAACCGCGGGCGCTTTCGTTTCATTTGAAGGAAGGGATGGAAGAACGTTTTCTTAAGATTTTTAAGGAAAATTTTGAAAAGGAGTTTTTACTGTTTTCCAGAAAAGAGATTACAGAGAGCCAGCTATTTGGAGAAGGTGCATATCATCCGAGATTTCAGGAGGCGATCGGTGATTATTTTGCTGTCGCAGTCGGAGAACTGAATCTGTTTGATACAGATGAGGAGAAAGAGGCAATCATTGGGGTGCATGCGGGGCTGACAAAGGAAGAGATGACTGTTCCGCTGATCGTAGTGGAAAAGCCGAAAAAGTAAATATGGTTTCGTGAACAGAATTTTCCTGACAGATATGGTCAAATAGAAAATTTATATAGGAGTCAGGGAGTGCTGTTTTCATGATGAAAAGAGGATATGTTATCTTGGTATAGGAAATGAAATAGAAAAGTCCTATACTGGGT
>JAPFCT010000325.1 GCA_026169575.1 Faecalimonas sp. | reverse complement strand
ACCATCTGCTGCACAGAGCGATGGAAATTTAGTGGTATGGCTGGCGGCAGGCGTATTTGGAATTCTGTTTATGTTCTGTGGTTATCTTCTGATCTACAACGTATTTGATATGGGTGTGACCAATGATGTGAGACAATACGGACTGCTCCGAACGATAGGAATGACACCGAAGCAGGTGAAAGGTTTAGTGCGAAAACAGGCAATGTACTTGTTTTTGATTGGTACACCGATTGGAGTTGTTCTGGGAATCGTGCTTGGAAAAGGAATGCTTCCGGCAGCACTTCAGGTATTCGTAGCAGAACTGGGAGAAAAGAATGTGGTAGTTGGTTCACTACCGTATCTTCCGATTATCATCGGTTCTGTACTCTTTTCTGCGCTGACTGTATGGATCAGTACGAGGAAATCAGCAAAGAAGGCATCCCGTGTTTCCCCGATTGAGGCTGTCCGATATGTAGAACAGAGTACAGGAAAGATCAAGGAACGCAAGCACGTGAAAGGAGCGTTACTTCCGCGTATGGCGAAAGCCAACGTGCAGAGAAATAAGGGACGGATGGTATTGGTGATTGTCTCCTTGATGCTGAGTATTATTCTGTTAAATTCTGTATTTATTTTTGTTGGCAGTTATGATGAAGACATTTATGTGGAACGTAAGATGCGAAGTGATTTTGCAGTTTACACAACAGATGCCGGACTGATGCAGAAAGGGTTTACTGGACATAGTGCCGCATTACCAGAAAATGTGGCAGAAGCAGTTACACAGCGCCCGGGTGTCAAAAATGTGACAAAGATGTATCGGAATACTTTTGAGGACAGTCAGATTTCTTGTGATTGGGGAATCAACTATGAAGCAGATGAAGAAGCGACAGAGGCACTAGGATTTCCAGATAATATCAAAGAGGGGCAAAACAAAAGTGGAAAATCTATGGCAGAAAGTCATGCGGCATTGACACCGGATGGAAGACCACTTGGAAATGTGTTTGGTGTTTCAGAGTCCTTAATTGATAAACTGGACATCCGAGAAGGGGAAAAAGATAAGTCGGTTTTAAAAGAAAAACTTCAAAATGAAAACGGAATTATTTTAATTGCTAGGTACAACGACGATGGAGGATTTAATGAATATTCAGAGGCAGATTATGTAAAACAACAGGTAGGAGATCAAATTCAGTTTTATGAAAATGGTGTTCCGACAGAAACATATACAGTAGTCGCAAAGGCTGCTACTGAAGACATGGAAGCCGGAACTTTGTGCGGACCGGGAGGTAATATAATTGGAGATATTGGCGGACCTGTCATGTATATGTCTGAGGATCATTTCAAAGAGTTATACGAAAATCCATCACTTTACTGTGTTCTGTTTGATACGGAAAAAGGGAAGCAACAAGAGATGGAGGATTTTCTGTCAGAGTACACAACAGAACAGAATTTGGATATTCTCTATCAGTCAGTAGATAAATTAGGCGCTACCGTTCAGACAATGAAAAACGCAACGCTGTTGATTGGCGGTCTGATCGGAGGAATCTTTGTATTGGTTGGTATCATCAATCTGATGAATCTGATTATGACGAGTATTGTGACAAGACGGCATGAGTTTGCGTCTATGCAGAGTATTGGAATGACAACAAAACAGCTTCGCAGAATGGTGATGACAGAAAGTCTTTCCTATGTGCTGCGGGCAGGCGTGATTGGAGCTGTGGTTGCAGTAATTTTGGGAGTAGCAGTTGTGAAACCTTGAGTAGAGAGTGGTTTGCCATTCTGGTGTATGACTTTCCATCTGACCATCCTTCCGGCAATTTTGTTATCCGTTATTTATATCGTGCTGGCGCTTATCATTCCGATGGTTGCGCTTCGATTCCTGAACCGACAGAGTATTGTGGAGCGTT
>JAPFCT010000380.1 GCA_026169575.1 Faecalimonas sp. | reverse complement strand
GCATAGCAGCGGAAGTTTTTCCTTCTCCACGAGAATCTCAATCTGCTCAATACAAGCCATCTCAGTGCTCGGATAGACATCCTGAATCCCACATCCTGACAGCAGCAGTCCATGAATTTTATGCTTTTCCATCTGCCATACCAGCACTTCTTCTATGCTCTTATAAGACTCGTTCAGCAAAAGACATTTTTTGTACTTTTGATAAAACTGCTCCTCATATTCTTTTCCAAATTCCTGCTGGTGTCCAAGCATTCCCAGATATGCAATACTCGTAACATCCTGAAAATCAGCAGCTTTCAGAAACTTTTTCCAGTCTACCGGTCTTCTCGGATTCTGAACCGGTTTTTGATTGATAGCTGCTTTCAGCAGTATCATCAAATATGCTACTTCATAATTAATAGGATCCCCTCCAATCAATTTACAGAATATCCTAGTTTTTTTATCGACCATTTTCGACAAAAGATTAAGATTTTTTTGCTCTTTTTCTCTCCCTTTCCTCGAGGATCCTTCTTTCTTCAAAAATATCCAGCGCCTTATAATTATAGATTGCATTTTTTTCATCTGCCACAAGAGCACCTGCAACGATTGTCATACAGCGTTTCTTCATAATTGTAACCAGCTCTCTTGACTGGCTTGCGATCACCACAGTCATCCCCTGATGATTGATCTCATCAAACAACTGCATCAGATCCCATGCGGCATCCGGATCCAGATTCGCGGTAGGTTCATCTGCAATGATGATCTCCGGTTCCACGCAGAGTGCTCTTGCCAGCAGCACCCTCGCCTGTTCCCCGCCCGACAGCTCATCCGGATATGCATCCACTTTCCCTGCGATTCCCACCTTACCAAGCGCATTCATCACAGTGCTTCTCATACGGAATGTTGCTTTCTCCACAGCACGTATTGCAAACGCAATGTTTTCATACACACTTCTGTCTTTCAAAAGTCCGATATCCGGCGTCATAATTCCAATCCGGCGCCGGTGGTATGGGACTCTGTTTTTCTGCATCAGATCCAGTCTCTTTCCCCGGATCGTTATTTTTCCATCCGTCGCATCGATCTGCTTCATCATAAGCCGCAGCAGCGTACTTTTCCCTGCCCCGCTTTTTCCAATCAAAAAAACAAACTCTCCTTTTTCTATGCGAAACGTAATATCTTCCACTCCGACTTCTTCGCCAAACATTTTTGTCACATGATCAAAAATTATCTCCGACATTTTCCCAGCTCCTCACTTCAGAACTTCTTTTCCCAGGTCTTTTCTCTTCTACTATACTGTGTTGCCCTGACAGAGTCAACCTTTCTGCAAGATACTTTCCCATTCACAAGATACAATACCGGTTCTCTGTCTTTCCCCAAAAAAAGAGATAACAGCATTATCCCCAAATGGTCTGTTATCTCTTCTCCTGTTATTTCTTCTGATAATAAGAATCCTTTCCTGCCAGTTTTCTGCTTACAATCCGGTCTGTTTCAATCGTCTGCCGGAGTACATTCTGTATTTTTTCACTGAACTCCACAATCTTCTTTGATTCAAAATCCTGCAGGTTTCTCTTATCTTCCCGGTTCAAAAGCCCCCGGAGTTCCTCCCTCGTCTGAAGATCGACCGCTGTGAGAATCGTCTGGATTTTCCTCTTATTCTCATCTGCCTTGTCCATTTCTTCACTTCTCATTTTCAAAAGAAGGCTGGCAGACTCTTTGTCTCCTCTGGAAAGCGTGTCTGCAAGTTCCTTTGTCACCCGGTTGATTTCCAGCATATATTTATAATTCTGCTGAAGAATTCTTAATACTTCTGTCAGTAATTCCTGCTTCTGTTCCATCTCCAGATCTTACACCCCGCTTGTTCTGTCTGCTTCTTTAAATGCATCCCGGAGTTCTGCAACAAGAGGTTTCAGTTCCTGAACAATCTCTTTATTTCTTCCTGCGCGCAGTCTTGCGATCTCATACAGAAAGAAGTCATACATTTTTCGCAGATCCCGGCTGATCTCATACTCCATATTCAATGTCGTCTTCAGATACTGCACGATCTCACTGCACCTGACTGCTGATTTTTCAAACAAATCATATTCCTCTGTCTCCAGTGCAAGTTGTGCCCGGTTGAGCCTTTTGATCAGTTCGTCGTACAATAAAAGAAGCATCTCTCCCCTTGTCATTGTACTTACTGACTGCATTTTATATTGTTCATATCCGTTCTGATACATGCTATTTTCCCTTCTGCTCTCTTCTAGTAGCCACCGCCAAACTGGCTTAACCAGCCGCTCTGGCTGTTCATCTGTGCAATTACCGTCTCAAGAGTTGTAAACTGCTTGATATAGCGGTCCTGCTCCATTTTCAGACGAACTTCAAGATCTTTAATCTTCTTGTCAATCTGTTCCATCTGGTCATATAACGCATTATCTGTAATACTTTTCGGCGCCTTTGTCGATCCCGCTTTTTCAATCAGAATCCCCATCGTTCCCACATTGTTTGCAAATTTACTCATTGTATTCTTGAGATTCGTGGCAAGTCCGTCGGTTCCGGTTGCATTTCCATCTGATTTTTTCTTTGTAAACAGTTCCTGCACATTTTCCGGATCTGCTTCCAGCGCCGCCTTAAATTTCTTCTCATCAAATGATAATTTACCATTGTCTGAATATGAGCTTGACACTGACAGTCCGATCTTCTCCATCTCTGCCAGGTCTGCCGGATTGATTGCAAAGCGGAGTTCTGAACTCAGGGCGCGGAGATCACTGTCACCGAAAAGAATTCCTTCCTTTGCCTTCTCCTCATACAGCTTGATCTCTTCTTCTGTCAGCTCTTTCTTCTGCTCAGAAGTCAGCGGCTGGTATTCTCTGTCCGGTCTTGTACTCAGTTCCTTATTGACAAGCTCGATGATTTCATTGTATTCATCCACCATCGTCTTTACTGCTTCCACAATCTTATCGGTATCTACTTTGGCGTCGAATGTGATCTCTTCTGTTCCTTCAATATATGTTCCCTTTTCATCATATCCAAATGTACCGTTCAGACCGATGGTCATTCCATCAAGTTCAAAGCTGTTGGAACCTCTTATGATCTCAACAACTTCATCGGAATCCCCGTATTTCACTCCGATGATCGCATCCTTTCCGACGCAGGAGTCATCGGTTGGAATTCCCTGTCCGAATATCTTTTCCAGTGTACCGGAAGCATCCTCGATTTTGATCTTCCCGCTTGCTCCGTCCGCTTTGGCAGTGATCGTAAACTTGTCTGCCGCTTCCTGATAGCTTACTGTGACATCTGTCTGGGAATTAATCTTCTCCATCAGGGAGTAGACAGTATCATCCTTTGTAATCTCAATCTCTGTGCCATTGATTTTCACTTTGACCGGGGTATCGCCGATGGTTACTCCATTCTGGAATCCTGCTTCCCCTAATTTTGCATTCAGATTCAGACGGTTGGACTCTCCCGCACGGATATTCAGCGCGCCGCCCTCCCCGATTAATTCTGCACTTCCATTGACAAGTGTCAGTGTGGAACTCTGATCTTCTCCACCGCCAGGCTTTGTCGTCTTAAATTCCAGTTTGTTATTTTCCCATTTCACTTCAACTCTTCCGCTTCCAAAAGCATCATCAAACTGTTTCTGAAGTGAATTTTTTACTTCTGCCATTACATCTTTTGCCTTAGATAATGTCTCCTTATCCGGCAGTGTAAATGTCTTGGAAACTCCATTGTAGCTGAATGTCAGTTCTTTTCCTGCAATCTTATCTACAAAAGATACTTTCTGAATCAGTTCATTCTCTGTCAAAGCCTTGTCCGAACTGATTCCCTGCTGTGTGATCTCCTTTGCCTCAAAATCTTTTCCTGCCTCCTTGAAGCCTAAAGTCTCAAGGGCCGTTCCATCTTTTAACTTGATGTTATTTCCACTGGTCTCGTTTGTCTTAAAGACAAGTTTTCCGTCTTTTACCTCTGCAACTACTGCACCTTCCGGCATTCCTCCGTCTTTTGACTCTGCCTTTAAAATCGCGTTAATGGAATTTTTCACATCCTCCACAGTGCTGAATTTATACGGCTGTCCATTCTCATCTTTTCCAGATAAAGTGATCGTATAATCCTTATTTCCATATTCAAAAGTCAGCGTTTTCCCCTGAAGTGTATCCAGTTTCTGCTCTGCACTCGTGTCAATCGTACCAGTTTCCAATGTTTTATCTGAAACAGAATTTTTGGAAGACCATTTTGCCTTCTCCGCCAGCTGCTTGATTCCCGCAATTGAGACAGAAGAGGAAGAATTCGCTGTCCCTGATACACTGATGTACTTATTATTCACGCCAAGCGCTGTGATATCTGCTCTTCCCCAGAATGCAGAACTGAACAGGTTCGTAGATGATGTATATGTCGCCGTGTACTTGTCTGCAAATGCAATCATCTTATCTGTAATATTGCGAATCGCGTTCTGCTGCCACTGAAGTTGTGTCTTTTTGATCTTCTGTTTGTCGATCTTACTTGTAGTTCCATATGTCATACTCTCGATCAGAGAGTCTCTGTCAAGTCCGCTGGCAAGTCCGCCGTAACCTCTGATTCCATTTAAGCTGTTACTTGTCGTTCCGCTTAATCCGCCTATATTTGCCATCTTAATCTCTCCTTTTATCTTGATATTCTTCGGTTTTGCAATCACAAAATTTGCTCTGTACTTATTTATCGGCATATAGTATACTTTAAATAATAGCTTACAGAGTTTTAATTACGAATGGAGGAGTTTATTTTGGCAACGATCATTGCTCTTACAAATCAGAAAGGCGGGGTAGGCAAGACAACTACATCCAGTTCTCTTGCTGCCGGACTCGCCTCTTTTTATGATAAAAAAGTCCTTGCTGTCGATCTCGACCCGCAGGGAAGTCTTGGATTCAGCCTCGGGCTGGATATTGAAAACGGCGCTACAATCTATGACGTGATGAAAGGAACCGTCTCCGTGACAGAGGCAGTTCAGAAAACTGAATACTGTGATATACTGACTTCCAATATTCTGCTCAGCAGTGCAGAACTGGAATTTCACGGTACAGACCGGGAGCTGATCTTAAAGAAGGCGCTTGCACCGGTTATCGGCAATTATGATTACATCATCATTGACACACCGCCTGCACTGAACATTCTGACCGTCAATGCCTATGCTGTGGCAGATTACCTGATCATTCCTATGGCGCCTGAAATTCTCAGTCTTCTTGGCGTTTCACAGCTGAAGGAAACGATCGACTCCGTATATCAGAGCGTAAACCCACGTCTCCATGTACTAGGTCTGCTCCTTACCCGTTTCAACAAACGTACACTTCTGGCACAGGAAGTCAAAGAAATGACAGAAAACATTGCCGCACAGATTGGTACAAAAGTATTCCAGACACAGATCCGGAACGGGGTTGCCGTTGCAGAAGCGCCTGCGCACGGACTCAGTATTTTTGATCATTCCCCGCGTTCTAATCCTGCCCAGGATTATAAATCTTTCGTAAAAGAAGTTGTAGATATGATTTCTTCTTGCAGACAGGAGGTATAACGATGGCAAGAAAAAGTAATAAAACCGCACATGTCCTGAACCTGCTTGCAGGTCATGATTCTCAGAAAACACCTTCTGATGAAACTGCTTCTGTTCCGGAAGTTCCGTCATCCTCTGAGCCGGAAGCCGCTTCTGCCCCTGCCGGACAGACTGTTTCCGTGATCGATCACACTGAAACGGATCCGGTTGCGGAACTGATTGCAGACAAGCTCAGGGAAGAATTTGGATCAGAGCCAGAACAGACATCAGACTCTCACACTACGCCAGAGGCTTCTGTAACAGAAGATACCAGTATTCCGGAACCTTCTGTTACCACAGTTGCCCAGGAACCGGATGAAACTTCAGACACCACGGTCGTTTCAGAACCGGACAAGGCTTCAGACACCACGGTCGTTTCAGAACCGGACGAGACTTCGGACCCTGCGGTTGTTTTGGAACCTGCTGAACCTTCAGATACTGCAGTCATTTTAGCAGCGGCCGAACCTTCAGATACTGTAGCTGCCTCAGAACCTCAGCCGGCTCCGAAACCGGCAGCTGCCGCAGAACCTGGCACAGTTTCTGAACCGGAGATACCGGAAGAACCGGAATTCATCGCGCTGAACCTGATGGAACGCATCGTCCGGGATAAGATCATCTACTATATGCGCCAGTTTGACGTCTGTACCTGCCCACGCTGCGTGGCTGATACCATCGCCCTTACGCTCAACGGACTTCCTCCAAAATATATTGTTACAACGCCTGCCGCTGTCGATCCGCTTATCAGCTTTTATACAAATAAATTCATTGCTGATATTACTGTGGAAGCGACAAAGGCATGTATCACGATCAAGGAAAATCCAAGACATTAAATCCGGACAGATCTGTACAGCATAGCAAAAGTCAAAAAAAGAGTATGTTCTGAAAAATACTTAACAGAAACATACTCTTTTTTTCACACCATGAGGTGATCTTTCTTTTTCTCCGCTTCTTTTCGGAAGCGCTGTTCTATTTTATTTCTCCGACAACACTGTTCCAGATTTCATTTACCTCGTCTACACATTCCATGTAAATCTGTGCCATGACATGCGTCGGAAGTTCTAATTCTTCTGCAATATACTTGATTTCTCCCCATTCGGCTTTTTCATAGCAGAGAATCAGTTCATACAAACGTCCTGCTTTGCCTTCTTTTGAGATCAGCGCAGCTTTCACTTCCTCCACAACCGGGATTCCATTTAAAATCTCTTCCATCGGAGCGTCAATCATGTAGTCCAGTGTCGAGAACATTCCCATCAGGTATGCATCAGAACTGTTGATCGGAAAATGATCCATCTTTTTCACAAGTGCAGATGCAAAACTTGCCCGCATAAAGGAAGCTTTTAAAAGTTCTTCCGATGTGTTTTCCTCTTCTTTGAAACTCAATAAATACACCCATTTCTTTAACTGGTCAATACCGACGCGCACAATCGCCTGCTGAATGGACGATGTCTGGTGACGCACTGCAAAGTACGCGGAATTTGCCATTTTTAACAAAGCATATGTCAGCGAAGCATCCCGGCTGATAATCTGCTCCAGCAGTTCGATATCCGGCTCTTCCTTCGTGATTTCCATGATCAGCTGATAAAGATTCCCCTGAAGGTATTCCATCTTGTTTGCTTTTGTCAGCATCGCATCTGAAATATAATTTCCTTCCACATAATCCGCATTCAGCTCTTTTGCATATTCATATGCTTCCTTTGTATTGACTCCTGTCGCAATAAATTCTTTCTGAAAACCATGTGACATTTCTACAATATTATTCAGAGAGCGTTTATGTGTCTCATCCATCTTCCCGGAAATATTTACTTTGATATAATCTACATATTCCAGCATGCTGAAATACTTCGGTGTAAACTGGAAATCATTGATCGCAAAGCGATACCCTTCCTCGCGATATTTGCTGATCAGGACAGAAGACAGCGGATGAATGACAATATTGTCTTCAATCTGAATGACAATCTTATCTTTATCAAAGATCTTCGGAGTATTTCTGAATAAAAGCGCCGGGGTAAATGTCATAAATGTCGGCTTCTCACTGAAAATTCTGCCAGAATTCTCTGTAAGAAAAGCAATCATCGCATTTGCCGCCACACTGTCTGAGCTGGAATTATACAGAGTCTCTTCATCTCCCTGCACCATCAGCTCATATCCTACGATTTCATCTGTCTTCTGATTCTTAATTGTCTGTCTCACTACACATTTATCCATGCTGTGCCTCCTTACGTGCTAACAACTCGTCCATAACTTCCACCAGATGTCCGATCTCCGGCTTTGACATCTGTTCATCTGCTCCAAGCTGTTTCCCTTTGATGCGCATCTCCTGATTGATCAGAGAAGAGAAAATAATTACCGGAACCTTCTTCATCACCTCATCTTCTTTCACGAGCTTTGTCAGTCTGTGACCATCCATCTCCGGCATCTCGATATCCGTGATCAGCAAGCCCGCCTTACTGTCAAAATCCGAGTCATTGCGGATAGAGCAGAGGTAATCCCATGCCTCTTTTCCATTATTAAAGCTTGTAATATTAATATATCCTGCCCTTGAAAGAGAATCCTCGATCATTCTGGATAACAAAATAGAATCCTCTGCCAGAAGAATGTGGGATTCTCTGATCTGACGCTCTCCAAGACGGTCGATCTCTTCCATCTGGATTGTTGTCTCCGGCGCAATCTCCGCTACGATCTTTTCAAAGTCAAGAATCGTGACAAGCTTGGATCCACACTGTGCGATTCCTGTTGCAACGCCTTCTTCTCCATGGCTGATCGTATTGTCCGGCTTCTGAATGTCCTCCCATGAAATCCTGCTGATCCCTACAACAGAATGGACACGGAATGCAATATGCATCTTATTAAAATTTGTAATAATAAATAAATCTCTTGGATTTTTTGTCTGATTCTCTCCCGTAAGATACTTTGGAAGATCAATCACTGTCAAAAGAATTTCCCTCGGCTTGAAAATTCCCTCTACTGCTTCGTGGGAATGCGGTACTGGCTTCACTTTATCTGCCATCATGATTTCCCGCACTTTCGCCACATTGATTCCATATAGTTCCCCAAAAATGGTAAACTGCATGATCTCAATCTCATTTGTTCCAGACTCTAATAGAATTTCTGTTTCTGCCATTTCCTGCTCTCTCCTTTATATCATCTTATTTGTATATCGACACAAACTGCTCTTTTCTAAATACTCTTAAAGAATCCGGTCTTGTTTTCCCACTGTTCTGATTCTTACCTCTCCACTGGCGACATCAAGCTGCATCGTCCTTGCATAAGTCCCTCCGGTATCCTCCCCGGCAATCCGGAGTCCCTCTGCCATCAGCACACGCTTTACCATCGCTGCATTTCTCTCTCCGATATTTCCAAGACCTCCCGGTCCTTTCATCTCGAACATTTTTGCACCACCTGCGATTTTGCAGACCATTCTCCGGTTTGTCCCGCCAAATGCATTGAGTTTTCTCAATGTTTCCCGGATTCCGGTATCTGCATATTTCATAAGGTTCGCTCCACCGATCTGCCTTCCCTCCGGAAGCATGATGTGCAGAAGCGCTCCCAGTTTGATCATCGGATCATAAAAGGAAATCCCTATGCAGGAACCAAGGGCATATGTGATCAGTACCCCTTCCTGCCTCAAAATTTTCATATCTGCGATGCCTACTGACACTTGTTTCCCCATTAACTGTCCACTCCTAATTTTTTCATAAGCATATTCAGTGATTCTACATCCGGTAACAGAATCATATCACTTTTCAGTTCTTTTCCTTCCAGTCTGAATCCGGCGTTGATCATCATCAGCTTATCGGAATAATAGCCCATAGTTGCCATTGGGATACTTAAAATCCCCCCTAACATATTTACTGACATCTGCGGAACCGACAGTGTCACGTTGACATTTGTCAGGGAAGCCAGTGCATTAATGTAAGAGGAGATCATAATATTCCCAGTTTCAGTCAGCGCTGAAATATCAATCTCATCAAGAGAAAAGAAATCCACACCTTCTCTTCCAAGCATCCGCTTTAGTACCTCGTCCGCAAATTCCTGCGTCAGAATAAACAACATGACACCCTCAATATCTCCTGACAATTCCACAAGAACGGCTGCTACAAGATCTTCCGGATCTCCCATGGCATACATCGCCTCATTAAATCCCAGCAGTTCTACTTCCGGCAGTGACATTTCTATTTTTGTATTCAGAATCCCGGACAGCGCAGTCGCTGCATTTCCATTTCCAATACTTCCGATTTCTTTTAACGTATCTATTTCCAGTTCATTCATTTCTTCATATGTATTTATCGCCATCTCTGTCACCACTACTGCCTTAATGAATTGATTGTGTTTACGATTTCATCTGATGTCTGTACCATTCTGAGCGCATAGGAATATGCCCTCTGGCTTTCGATGATCCGTGTCATTTCATCTGCGACATTTACCCCGGAGGATTCCAGGGCATGATCCTGCAGAACGTCTCCCTGCACAAGAAATGGCGCTCCGTTTTTCTCTACCGGAACAAATTCATTATTTCCCGTGTTCAGCATCCCGTCAAGGATGTTAAATCCAAAAACACCGATTCTGCCATTCAGGCCTCCCTGACCTGCAGTAATTGGATTCTGGTTTTCATCCAGTACAAGATTTCCATTGTCGTTTACAAGGTACATCTGCCCATCTCTCTGCGAGAGACTGAAATGTCCGTTCCGCGTATAAGTAATCTCCCCGCTCTGCGGATTTCTGAGCATGAAAAATCCCTGCCCCTTGATTGCATAGTCATATGCTCCATTTGTCGTGACAAACGCATTTGGAGTGAAATCTGTATCTGTCTTTTCTACTACAATTCCACTGCCTGCTTTTCTCTGTGTTTCCCCACCGTCAATATTATGCATATTGTAATACATCAGATCTGAAAAAACTGCGTTTTTCGTCTTGTATCCATAGTTATTTGTGTTCGCAAGGTTATTGGCAACAACATCCATTCTCTTCTGCTGTTCGATTGCTCCCCGTGCGGCTGTATAAAATGAAGTATCCATATTTTTCTCCTCTTTGTAACCGGTGCAGCCGCTCCATTATCTGACTGCACATTCCGAATATGTTTTCTGTTTCTACAACGTACCAGTCTGTATTGCTTTTCCCATAAGCTGGTCATACATCTTTAATACCTGCGAGGAACTCTGAAGCACTCTCTGTCCGCTCATCATTGCAGTCATCTCTTCTACCATGGACACATTTGATGCTTCTGTACATTTATGCTTCATGACCGGATTTGCAACAATCTGAGGCTGTGCATCTGCTGTGAACACACCGCCTGCTGTCTTATTCAGCGTTGCATAATCTTCAAAATCAACAACCTGGATCTTTCCAAAATACTGAAATCCGTCAGCGCTTGTAATATTGCCCTGACTGTCGATTGCGATATCGTCTGTATTCAGACGGATCGGTCCGTTTGTCCCCATCACACGTCCAACGCCCTGCTGGACCAGATACCCTTCGTTGTCCAGATTAAACGAGCCGTTTCTGGAGTATACATTCCCATTTTCTGTCTGGATCACAAAAAATCCCTTCCCGGTCAGCGCCACATCCAGCGCTCTTCCCGTCTCCCTTAAAATCCCATCTTCATAATTCGTGACCTTCTGGTCTGCCACATTCATACGGGATACCGTACCAACCGGTGTCTTTCCATGACTGTCATAACGGTAGAGCAGCTCTTCCTTAAATGTACGCTCAAGCATTCTGTCACTCTTAAACCCCGGTGTGGACACATTTGCCATGTTATTACTGATTACATTCATAATACGGTTTTGCGTAATCATATTGGATGCCAGATCATAAAATCCCTGAAACATATTATCGCTCCCTTTCTTCACTGAATTTCTGCATATATTTTCTGAGTTTCTTAATTGCATTGGAATGAATCTGTGAAACCCTCGGTTCACTCACATCAAGAACATCGGCAATCTGCCGCATATTCAGCTCCTCGACATAATAAAGAGAAATTACCAGCTGTTCTTTCTCTTTCAACTTTCCGATTGCTTCTGCCAGAATTTCTGCCAGTTCGGCTCTGAGAAGCTGCTGCTCCGGCTGTTCCCTTTCTTCGCCTGCGGGAATCCCGGTACTTATCCCATTCTCCTGCGCCTCCGCAAGTACCATATCCAGAGACAAAATATTAAATAATGCCGACTTTCTGACTACTTCCTGATATTTTTCCACGGATATTTCCAGATAATCTGCCACTTCCTGCACAGAAGGGTAATATCCTAATTCATTATATAACATTGTCACAGCGTCTTCAATATCTCTTGAATTCTTTCTCGTAGTTCTTGGCACCCAGTCATTCTTTCTTGCCAGATCAATGATCATCCCCTTTAATCTTTTTGAGATATAAGTTTCAAACTTCACATTTTTTTCTGGATCATACTTATCGATTGCCGCCATAATGGCAATGACTCCTTCATTTACAATATCATCGATCTGCGCAAAATTCATATAAATATCCCGCATCTGAATCGCAATGCTCTTCACAAGATAAATATACCGCATGACCAGTTCCTGCTTGATCCCGAGGCACTTTGTCTGTTTGTATTCCTGCAAAAGTTCTTCATTGTTTTTTTCTTTGTATATCGTCTGTGTCTTCATCCCTTGTTCCATCAACTTTCTTCTACACTACAATATTACCTACTGCCTGTATCTGAATATTATTACTGATCTCATTAAATGAAAGTACATATACATTTGGAAAAAACTGCTCGATCATATGATAAAAATGTGTTCTTACAACCTGGCTTGTCAAAATAATCGGGCTTTGTCCAATATCATTAAACTTCTTAATTTCCTCTGAAAGCTGTGCGATGATCCCCTGCATAATTTCCGGGCTCAGGGCAAGATACACTCCATAATCCCCTTTTGTAAGGCTGGTAATGATACTTTTCTCGAGTTCTGCATCCAGTGTGATCACCCGCATGCTTCCGCCCTCACAGAATTTCCTTGTGATTGTCCGCTTTAATGCCACACGGATGTTTTCCGTAATGGTATCCAGATCTTTGACTGTCATAGAAGAATCGATGATTGTCTCCATAATTGTCTCCAGGTCTTTGATCGGAATTCCCTCTTTCAGAAGATTCGTAAGAATCTTTTGGAAGTTTCCATAGGAAATCACATTCGGGATCAGTTCCTCCACAAGTTCCGGACACTGATTCTTCATATTCTCAACGAGCCGGACAACCTCCTGCCGGTTCAGAAGTTCAAACGCATGCTTCTTCACCGTCTCAGATAAATGTGTCAGCATAACAGAAAGCGGGTCAATTACTGTATATCCGTAGAGCTCTGCCATCTCTTTTTTGTCTACGCTGATCCATTTACTTGGAATTCCATAGGACGGCTCAATCGTATCGATTCCCTCGATCTCTTTTTCCGGATTCGGCGGCTCCAGGGCCAGATAATAATCGACAAGGATCTCTCCTTTTGCCACCTCTTCTCCTTTGATTTTTATCACATACTGATTCGTATTTAGCGCAGAACTGTCACGCAGCCGGATTGATGGGATAACAAGTCCCATATCCTGTGCATACTGCCGCCGGAAAATGACAATACGGTCGATCATTTTTCCACCGCTCTCCTCATCTACAAGCGGAATCAGACTGTATCCAAATTCCATCTCGATCGGCTCTACTGAAATCAGCGAATATACATTATTGATATCCTTGAAACTTTCTGCTTCTGAAAGCGCCATATCCTGCATTCCTGCCGCTTCCTGCTCCTCAGAAAATGCATCTGCCTCTGAAATATGCTCCATCTTTTTCAGAATCTGCCATCCTCCAAGCATCAGCGCCAGTGATACGGCTCCAAGCTGAATCTTAGGCATCCCCGGAACTAAAAGCAGGATCGCAAGCACTCCTCCGGTAATCATAAGCGCTTTCGGCTGGTTTGCAAACTGTTTTGCCGCATCCTCATTCAGACTTTCATCGGATACTGCCCGGGTAACGATCATACCGGTTGCCGTTGAAATCAGCAGCGCAGGGATCTGTGATACAAGACCATCACCGACTGTTGCAATAGAATATACCGAAAATACTTCCCCAAGGCTCATGCCTGACTGTACCATACCGATGATCATACCTCCAAGGAAGTTGACTGCCGTTATGATCAGGGACATGATCGCATCTCCCTTTACGATCTTTGTCGCACCATCCATAGAGCCATAGAAATCTGCCTCTTTCTGTATCTTATAACGTCTCTCTTTCGCCTGTTGTTCATTGATCAGCCCCGTACTGAGATCCGCGTCGATCGCCATCTGTTTTCCCGGCATCGCATCCAGTGTAAATCTCGCTGCAACTTCTGCTACACGCTCTGCACCTTTCGTAATTACGAGAAACTGGACAAGAACGATGATCAGGAAGATGATTCCACCGACAACAACATTTCCCTGAAGAACAAAATCTCCCATCGCCTGAATGACAGCTCCCGCTGATCCCTGCTGTGACAGAATATTTCTTGTAGAAGAAATATTGATTCCGATCCGGAATAAAGTCGTGACCAGAAGCATCGATGGAAAAATGGAAAATTCCAGTGGCTCTTTAATGCTCATACTGATCAAAAGAATAATCAGCGAAATCGAAATATTTAAAATAATCATAACGTCCAGCAAAAACGGATTTAATGGTATGATCAGCAGCAATACAATCATAACGACAATGATCGCCACTGAATTGTTCAATAGCTTCTTCATTTTTTTACTCCATTTTCTTATTCATGCGGAATACCTGTACAAGAATTTCCGCTACAACTCCATAATACTCTGCCGGAATCTCCCCTTCCAGTGGTGTGGAAGCGTAGATTCCCCTTGCAAGCGGACGGTTTTCTACGATTGCCACTCCGCTTTGCTGCCCTACCTCTATAATTTTCAATGCCAGCAGATCCTGCCCTTTCGCGACAAGAACCGGGGCATTGTCATGGTCAATATCATATTTCAATGCAACGGCAAAATGCGTCGGGTTCCTGATGATCACATCCGCGTCCGGCACTGCCTGCATCATTCTGTTTCTTGCCATACTTCTTTGCAGATTCCGGATTTTTCCTTTGATCTCCGGATTTCCTTCTGTCTGCTTGAATTCTTCCTTAATCTCCTGCTTCGTCATCTTGATCTTTTTCTCATAAGACCATCTCTGATAAAAATAGTCAAATCCTGCAATCGCTGCAAAAATAAGACTGATCTTCATCACCATGGACATGACTTCCTGCAAAATAAATACAGATGAAGAAACCGGACTCATATCCATCATCTGTGCTACATTGATCATTTCATCCTTGAGAATTCCATATAGTACATAACATAAAATAATAATTTTTAAAGTTGCTTTTAAAAGTTCAACTACATTCCTCATGGAAAACAGATTTTTAATTCCTTTGAGAATGCTTAAATTACTTAATTTAAATGCAGCTGATTTTGCCACAAATATAAAGCGTGTCTGCACGCCGGAAGCAATCACCGAAAGTGCGATTACCACAATTCCAACCGGCAGAATACACTCTGCCGCCACCTCGACAGCGCTTCTTCCAAGCTGCTGCAGTGTTCCCATGGAAAGATCACTGATCTCTGCTATATAGGATATAAACTCTGTCATATTCCTGCTCACCGACCGGTAAATCATAGGAAAAAAAGCCTGCAGTGCATAAAAACTTCCCAAAAGCGATACAACAGCAATGACATCTTTACTTGAAAATACATTTCCTTCTTTCCGCTCATCCCTGCGCTTCTTGGGAGTCGCCTTCTCGGTCTTTTCTTCTGCCAATACTTCTCACTTCTCTTTCTCTTACCTCTGTCAGAAGAATGTCAGCATTCCCTGAAGTGTTTTGATCATCGTACTCATGATCTGCTCCAGATATTCTTTGACCGGTGAAAATAAAATCACCAGAAGTCCCATGCCGACTATAATCTTCAACTGAATATTGATGATGAAAATACTAATCTGCGGTACTACTTTATTCAGAATCCCTACTCCAATTTCCACAAGAAATTCCGCCGCAAGAATCGGCATTGAGAATTTCACCCCCATGATCATGCATTCCATGAAAATCTCGACCACTCTCCACGCAAGTCCTTTTGTAATCAGAAAACCTCCGTAGGGAACAATCTCTGCCGAAGTCAGCAGAATCTTCATCAGGGCCAGATGACCGTCAACTGCAAAAAAAAGCAATACAAAAAATGTCTGCATGACATTTCCGGTAATTGCCATCTGCGAATTGCTCTGTGGATCATATACGGTTGCCATGGACATACCCATCTGAAAATCTATAATATATCCGGCAAAACTGATCACCATAAAAAACAAATCCGCTACCAGTCCCAGAACATAGCCTGCTGCAAATTCTTTCAAAAGTAACATGTAATATTCAACCGGACTTTCTACTACAAACGCAGTCTCCCGGGAAAAAGAATACACAGCCACCGTCAGAATAAAGATCATACTTGATTTTACAATTGTCGGTATGTTCCTTCTGCCAAAAATGGGATTAAATAAAATAAACCCCGACATCCGCATTAATATTAAGGAAAATAAAGTCAGATGTGCAGTATCACCTATCTGCATAGTCGTTGCCCTCCATCTGTCCTGTTATCCCTGGATCATTGCGAAAATCTGAAGCGTAAAATCCTGCAGTGTCTGAAGCATTGTGCTTCCCGTAAATACAAGGATCAGACCGATCACAAGAAGCTTCGGAACAAACGTGATCGTCTGCTCGTGGATCTGTGTCGCTGCCTGAATGATCGAAATTACAATTCCCACAAGCATACTAATCACAAGCATCGGACCGCTGAGCTGCACTGCCAGAACAAATACCTGATACATCAGATCTCCAATTTCTCCATTTGTCATTCTTATGCCTCCTTATCTACCATCGAAAACTTTTTACAAGTGTAGAAAATAAAAGTTCCCATCCATTTACACTTACAAACAGCAAAAGCTTAAACGGCAGCGAAATCATTGCCGGAGGAAGCATCATCATTCCCATGGACATCAGAGTACTTGATACAATAATGTCAATCAGCATAAATGGAATGAACAATAAAAATCCCGCCACAAATGCGCGCTTTAATTCACTTGTCATGAATGCCGGAATGATCACCGTCATCGGAAGTTCTTCCACATTTTCTATCGTCTCCTGGTTCGCCATCTCGGTAAACAATGTAAGGGAACTCTTCTCTGTCTGATTTAACATAAAGCGTTTCAGCGGAACCTGCGCCCGGTTAAGCGCTTCTTCCTGGGAAATCTCCTGATTCTTATATGGTGTATATGCGGTAGTGTTAATGTCCTGTATAACGGGATCCATAATGAATAAGGTAAGAAATAATGCAATTCCAACTAACACAACATTTGGAGGTGTCTGCTGGATTCCAAGTGCATTCCGCAAAAAAGATAAAACAATGATCGTCCTTGTAAAGGATGTCATCATAATAATGAGAGAAGGGAGGAGCGCTATGATCGTCAGCAGCAATATAATTTCCAGAGTCGGAACCTGGTTCCCGTTTATATTTACAAGTGCCTCATTCACGTCCTTCTACCTCTCCTTCTTTGTATGATTCAGCTTTTCCAGTAATTTCCGAAATTCCGGCGTTGCCGGTGTCTTTCCTTCTTCCTGCCCATCTGCAAGAGGGATCAGCTCCTCTTTTGTCAGTGTCGTGAGAATATTGATCTGACCGGCGGTAATACCGACAAGCAGATATTTTTCTCCGACTTCCACCACTGCAATATGCCTGTCCTGCCCGAGAACAATCTGGTCAACAAGTTTCATATAAGTGGAACTGCTGCTTCTGTTCATCGTCTTTCCCACATATTTGCTGCAAAGATAGCTTAAATAAATAACTGCCACCGCAGCGGCAAACGTAAAGATTACACTCCACATAAGCCGCCCTCTTACTCTAATGTCGAAAAATTAACTTTCATGATCTCTGTAATACGGATTCCGAAATTGTCTTCTACAACAACGACATCTCCCTTTGCAATACACTGTCCGTTTACAAAGAGGTCTACCTGCTCTCCTGCCAGTTTGTCCAGCACAACGAGAGATCCTTTCGTAAATTCAAGGATATCCTTTACGAGTTTCCGCGTTCTTCCGATCTCTACAGAAATCTCCAGCGGAACTCCCATAATCAGTCCCATATTTTCTTCCTGCTCACCTTCCAGAACAATTTCTCTATCCTGTGTCAGATTTGGTCTGACCGGAGGCTGCACATTGATCATCTTCGGCTCTGCCGCTGCCTTCTTCTGTTCATCGAGCTGCTGCTGCATGGACTGCATCTGCTGCATCATCTGCTGCATCATCTGCATCTGCATCATGGACATCTCTGCTCCGGTGCCAGATCCAGCGCCTGGCATCTGCTGCATACCAGAATAAGGCTGTCCTATATTCTGGTAAGTCTGCTCCGATGCTTCCTCTTTTTCCGGTTCCGGCTGTACTTCCGGCTCCTGCTCTTCCTGGCTTCCTGCAAGCATCGCCTCGATCTCTTCCTGTGACATCACTCCGCCAGAAGAACTTTCCTGAACCGCTTCCTGCTTCTCATTCTCCTTTTCCTGACATACATCCACAATCTGATCCTCTGGAAGAAAGCCTTCTACAAGACCTTTTGCCAGCCGGATCGGCATCACATTGAAGAACTCACTTTCCAGCTTGTCGGCAATTTTCAGCGTAAATCCGACCACAACCCGCGGCTCATCGTCCGTAAAATATTTTTCAATAAATTCTTCTTCATTTTTTACTTCAAATGAAATCGGTGTGGAAATATTTACCATTTTCCCTAAAAACTCAGAGAGCGCTGTGGAAGATGAGCCCATCATCTGGTTCATCACTTCACAGACCGCGCTGATGTTCATCTCATTTAACTCAAATTCTTCATCTGTCATCTCCATGCCCATCAGCATTTCAACAATAACCTTCACGTCATGCCGTTTCAGAAGCATGACATTTTTTCCTTCCAGACCGGATATGTAAGTAATCTCAACTCCTACCGCCGGCTCAACCCGGTCCATCCGAAACTCCTCTCTGCCTACAACATTTACAACCGGTGTTGTAATATCTACTCTTGCGTTAAGCATTGTAGAGACAGCTGTGGCAGAAGCACCGAGGCTGATATTCAATATTTCGCCGATTGCATCTATTTCCATTGTACTAAAACAATTAGAACCCATACTATTTATGTTCTCCTTCCCGGGAAGTCACCCTCATTTCTATTTACCAATTTCCAATGCTTTCTGTGCCATCAGTTTGATCGCATTAAATGCTGTCACATTTGCCTCATAAGATCTTGTAGCAGACATGCTGTCCACAGTTTCTTTGACAAGATCCACATTCGGCATCATGACATATCCATTTGCATCTGCGTCCGGGTGTCCCGGATTATATACCGGTTTTAAATCACTCTGATCCTCCACAATCTGCGTCACCTGCACGCCACCCTTCTGCGGTGCGGCAGTTCCCATCCTCTTCTGAAGTTCTGACCGGAAAGAAACCGAAGGTTTTTCCTGCAGTACAACCATCTTTCTCCTGTATGCATCCCCCTCCGCAGTTCTTGTCGTATTCATGTTTGCTATATTTTCTGCTGCAATATCAAGCCGCTGTCTCTGTGCAGTCATCCCCGATGCACTGATATCAAAAGAACTTAAAAAAGACATCTTTTCTCCCACCTTTACTCTTAGCCAATAATTTTCTTAACGGTAGATAAAATACGTTCTGGCTTAAATGGTTTTACAATAAAGTCCTTTGCTCCGGATTTAATGGAATCCATTACCATCGCTTCCTGCCCCATCGCAGAACACATGACAACGGTCGCTGCCGGATCCATTGCCTTAATTTCCTTTAATGTTTCCAGTCCGTCCTTGTTCGGCATTGTAATATCCATAAACACAAGATCCGGTTTTTCCGCTGTATACACTTCGATCGCCTTCACTCCATCCTCTGCCTCAAAAATATCTGTGTATCCTGCCTGTGTCAGTGTTGTCTTTAACATCATTCTCATAAATGCTGCGTCATCTACTAATAAAATTTTTGCCATTTTCGTTACCTCACTTCTTCTCTTACTTTTTCATTTATATGCTCAGTCCGCTGTTCTGCAGTCCTGCGCTTACCCTGCCGTTTCGCTTCCCGGTCTTTCTACCCGGTCTTCGATTTTTACCGCGATATTCTTATTGTAAACTCCCAGCTGCCCCTGGAACCACGGTTGTCCTGCCACATAAAGTGACACTTCTGAATCCTGCGGTTTATTCATATTGATAACATCCCCTACATGGAGGTTGTATACGTCATCCAGATTCAGCTGCATGACTCCGAGCTGTGCCATCACGTCAATCTTTGATTCCTTAATACTTCCAAGGATCTCATCTCTGCTGTCTGTCGTGTCCTCTACACCACCCTTGTCTGCAAGGTGTTTTGTCTTCTCAATAATATCAAAAATATTTCCTAAAAGCGTTCCCGGAATGCAGATATTCATCGCACCCTTCACATCACCGATGGAAATATTGATCATTACGATCACAACCGTCTCATCTACGCTGATCCCCTGGAACATGCTCGGGTTTTCTTCCACCCGCTCAAATTCTGTTTTTAATTTAATATAGCTTGACCATACATCGGGGGTGATTGCCACAAGATACTGGATGATCCGCTCATAGAGCGCCAGTTCAATGTCTGTATAAGTATATGACATATCCACGGATGTGTCGGTTCCGGTTCCCCCGAGCATACGGTCAATCATCGCTCCCATCAGCGTTGGTGCGATATGAAATAACATCGGGGGATTTTTTGAGTGATCTGAAAGATTCACCCGGACGAGCGAAATTACATCTGATTCATTCAGCGCATTTCCAAACTCGTAATATCTCTGTTCCTCAACACCTACGACTTCCACTTCACTCGCCACACGGAACAGCCCATTGATCTGGGATGTTGCAATCCTGCAATAGTTGTCATAAATACTGCGCAGCATTTTCAGCTTGTCTTTTGTGTACTTCTTCGGACTGTAAAAATCATATTTTCTGTACTTCTGCTGAGGCTCTTTCGGTTTCTCCGCTATGCTTTCCTCCTCTACGCTCTGCATAGACTGAAGCAAGGCATCGATCTGACTTTGCGATAATACGTCTGCCATTCCAAACTCCTACTTTCACTACTTTTTGTTCATTTCTTCATAATATTGTTCCAGACTCATCACTACCGAATCTGACTTTGTGATCAGAAGCTCTACTCTCCGGTTCTTTGCCCGGTTCTCTTCTGTATCGAAAGGTGCGATTGGACGGAACTGTCCATATCCGACTGATACAAGCTTCTGTGGATCTACCATACTCTTCTCCTGAAGATATGCCGCAACCCTCGCTGAACGTTCGGCAGACAGCACCCTGTCAAATTCAACTGTATTCTGCCTGGAAACATCTGCCTGTGTTGTATGCCCAAGTACCTGTATTTCCTGAATCGAATCTTTCGCACTGGAAAGCGCCTGCGCAAAATGGTCAAGTACCGCCTTTCCTTCCGGCTTGATCACAGAACTGTCCCCGTCAAAAAAGACCTGGTCTCTGAATGTGACAAATGTATATCCATCTCCTTTAAACAGTTCTACCTGGCCGTTCAGTCCATTTTTCTCCACAGACTCTTTCAGCTTCTGGTACAGTTCATCAAACATCTGCTCGTCCCCGTCAGTATCAATTCCTCCCGGAACCTCTTCATCCCCATTCGGTACAGGATCTGTGACGATCTGTGATACTTCCTCTGCATCCGGGTTAAAACTCTTAATGACCTGAACCCATTTTGCCTGGTCTACTGAAGAAATGGAATACAAGAGAACAAAAAAGCACAGCAGCAACGTTACCATGTCGCCATAAGTATCCATCCAGTTATTGCCCGGTTCTGATTTTTTCTTTCTCTTTCCCATCTTATCACCTTACTATTTTTTTGATTTCTTTGCTTTCTTTCCTTTTCTTTCAGACTTCCCGGATTTTTCTGTACCCTCTTCATCTAAAATTCTCGCACGCTCTTTCTGTCCAAGATATGTCACTAATTTTTCTCTTAAAAATTTCGGATTATCTCCTGACTGAATTGCCAGGATTCCTTCTATCATAATCTGCTTGTATAAAAGTTCTTCTTCATTTCTGATTCTTAATTTCTTTGCAATCGGCGAAAAAATAAGATTCGCCATCAGACATCCATAAAATGTTGTGATCAGCGCAGTTCCCATGTTTGGTCCGATATCAGTAGAAGCGCCCGTATTTAAATCCATCCCCATCAGCATATTCACAAGACCTACCAGTGTACCGATCATACCAAACGCCGGCGCATAACCTGCCGCCTTCTCATAAATGCTGAGTGACTCTTCATGCCTCTGATCCAGCATATCCAGTTCATTTTCTAACATGCTTCTGACTTCTTCCGGTTCTGTCGCATCCACGATCAGCATAATCCCCTGCCGGAAGAACATATCGTTCAGTTCTCCTGCGCGTTCTTCCAGTGCAAGCAGCCCGTTCTTTCTTGCAACCTGCGCCATGTCGACAAGTGTATCGATCAGTTCTTTCATATCATAGCGCTTTCCCTGCACAAGAATCTTCGCATGACCTACAACCTGCTTCAAGATTGCAAACGGGTAACTTGCAATCACCGCCGCCAGCGTACCGCCTACAACGATTGCAACACTGGCCGGATCCCAGAAATTCCCAATCTTATCTGGTCCGATACCAACCATAATCACGAGTATGGCTCCTACTATCACTCCAATAATACTTGTCAAATCCACGTTTCTTCACCATCCTTAGTTTTCTTCTATTTTCAAGCTACAACAAGACTTTCTGTTATATGCTATTGCTTTCTCTATTATTTCTTCTGCACTTTCTCTTACAATATGAAACTTTCCATTCATCATAATGATTTTCGATTCCGGTATCAGTTCTACCGATTCAATCTGCGTACTGTTTACTATAATTTTTTCATCGTTAAATTTCGTCAAAATTATCATACCATACTCCCCCTCTGTTTGCAAAGGTACGGGATATTTTATACCCGCATGATATAAAATATCCCGGTACACAAATCTGAATTAACGTTTTAAGTTTACAAGTTCTTCCAACATCTGGTCTGTCACTGTAATAATCTTAGAGTTTGCCTGATATCCTCTCTGTGTTGTGATCATCTGGGAAAATTCATTTGCAAGGTCTACGTTCGCCATTTCCAGATAATTTCCGCGAATAGATCCTGCCGGACCTCCGTTTGCCTTCATCGCTGTTGTTGTTCCTGCGTTTGGTCCGATTGTATAGTAATACCCTTCTGTCTTCTCAAGACCATTCGGGTTCTCCACCGTCACAAGCGCCAGCTGTCCGATCGCGATGGAACGTCCCTGATTGTCAACTCCCATCACCGTTCCGTCCTCGTTGATCTTGTAGCTCTGGATATCGTACTGCTTTCCGGTATCCGGATCAATCGGAATCTGAATTGCAGATAATTCTTCGGAATATTCTGCTGCCACACCTGGTACACGGTTATTTCCGATGACTGTCTGTTTTGCCTCTGCATCAGCAGCTCCGGCTGCTTCCCACCCAGCCTGCAATACGGTATTGTCAATATTAGTACCATTTGCACTTGTATCTCCGGCTTTCTTTGCTGTAATTTTAAAGTTTGCCGTTTTATTTGCCTCATCATAATTCTCCAGTGAGATATTAAAATCAGCAAAATGACTTTTGTCTTTTGTGACTTCTTTGATCCAGTCCTGCACCTGGTCAACAAAATCTGTACTTGTTGTTTTTACTGGCTGTCCTGCGATTGTGATTGTTGTTTTACCCTGCACTGTTGCCACTAGAACGTCCGCCTTATTTACTGTATATTCGCTGGCCTTTGCTGGTTTCTCCGGAATACCGGTTCCCGGTTTCAGCGCGTATCCATATACATAACTTCTCTGGTCATCTACGAGATATCCGTTTCCATCTACACGGAAGATACCGACTCTTGATAAGTTCAGACCGGATTCTGCAACGTTTGTAAAACTTCCGTTGATCATATTTCCCACAAGGAAGAATCCCGTTCCGTCAATCATACAGTCCAGCGGATTGGAAGATGGAGCCGGAGCGCCCACTTCGAATTCTGAAGTGATGGAACCCGCTGTAACACCATAGCCGACCTGGGAAGCATTTCGTCCACCTGCTCCGCCGCCCATCACGCTTCCTGCGGAACCGTTGGTGGATGTAGAATACATAGAATCCTGAAAGTTGAAGCTGGATGACTTAAATCCCCATGTATTTACGTTGGCAATATTGTTACCGATTACGTCCAGTTTAGACTGGTGTGTTTTCAGTCCTGCAACACCTGCGATCATTGATCTAACCATTTTGATTACTCCTTTTCTCTTACTATATTTTTCTGACTTTCTCCGTTATCAAACCGTTTGCATTCACGCTGTATCAGCATCTGCCATTCACACAGATGCCTCCGCCTCCAAAATGGTCCGGCTACATCAGTACAGCGCTGTCAATGTTTGTAAAAATATTTTCCTGCATCTCTGCTTTCGACATCGTTGTCACCACAATGTTATGTGGGATATTTACGATAAAGGCGCCATTCTGTCCAATGACAACAACATCTTTCGCACCTTTTTCTTTCGCTTTCTGAACTGCCTGATTCAGATCATGCATGACATTCTCGGTCACTGCAATGCCGCGTTCCTGAACTCGGAGCGTTGCATGCTTTGAAAACTGCACTCCCTGGTCTTTCTTCAGTTCCCGCTTTAAAATACTGTCAAATTCTTCCTGCGCCGGCTTCTGTCCCGCTGCACTCTGCGCTGCCGCATGCTGTAGCTGAAGCGTCTGTGCATTTGTAATCTGATTTAATTTGTTCAGCATTGCACATTCACCTCTCTATGCCTTTTCCTCCGGAGTCACTTCCGGTTTTTCTTCCGGCTTATCGCCACTGTCCGGCTTTTCTTCTGTATCTTCCTTCTTCGGTACATCTCCGACAGACATGATCTGTGTCAGCGCATATTTCTCACCATCGATATACACATACTGTGCTCCTGTGAGATCCACCCCTGTTACAACACCAGTCTTTTCTCCATTGACCTTTCCACTTTCATCAAGGGTTGCAACTGTCACTTCCTTACCAATCATTCCGGTAGAATATCCGGTCAGTGTTACCTGGGAAAGATTATTTGTTACGACCGCGAAATTTGCAACTGCATTCGACACTTCTGTCATCGCATTCATTGTCGCCATCTGTGTCATCTGATTCATCATCTCACTGTTGCTCATCGGATTTGACAAATCCTGGTACTGTAACTGCGCTGCCATCAGCTGCCAGAAGTCATCCATTGACATCTCACTGTTGTTGGCAACCGCATCCGTCTGTGTGTATAACATTTCATTATACAGACTGCTGTGGCCAATTCCACCTACATCCGCCATTGTATTTTCCTCCTCTTTGTAAATTATATATGCAGTCCGAGACGCAGCTTCTGTAAAAACTGTTCTGAATCTGCTGCTTTCTGTTTCTGCTGCTGTTCTCTCTGCCGTTCCTGCTCAGAATCTCTTCCCGCATGGGCATTTTCATTTGTATGCTGCTCCAGATAGTCGGCTTCCTGCTTCTCTACAACAACTGTCGTAGGCGCTCCCAGATTCTGTTCCATAACAGTTCCGATCTCTCTCGCATTTTTTGCCACCATGTCATGCGTCGCTTTCTCTGCGCAGAGAATTGACACTGTTGTCTGTCCATTCTCATAGAGAACCTTCACTGCAATCTTGCCAAGATGTTCCGGCGTGATCTGAATTTCAAATTCCTTTCTGCCCTGCGAAGTTCTGACGAGCAGCTCCTCTGTGAGCTTCTGTGGAATTTCTTCCGGCTGTCTGACATGGATCTGTACCGGCTGCTTTGCACTTTCCACGGAGCCATTCCCTGACTCTGCTTTTACTGGAAACGATACTGCCGGCTGCCCTGCTTCCAGATTTTCCTGCTGTCCTGCTGCCGTTCCTTCCATTTCTTCATTTCTTACTGCAGGCTTTTTCTGCACACTGCCCTCCGAAATCAGATCTGTATGGGAACGTTCCTGATTCCCGGAATGTTCTGCTTTCTTTCCTTCCTGAAGTACTCCTTCTGCCGGATGACTTTCTTTCTGTTCCAGTTCTGCCACACTGGCATACGTTTCTGTCGCAAATGACTTTCCAAAGTCTTCTGCTGCCAGGCCCTGCTCCTTCTGGGAAGTTTCTGTATGTGGCACCCCTGCAGTTTCATTTGGCTCTGTGCCCGCCGTTATTTCAGCGCCTGCCACAATTCCTGCCTGGTCTGTCATATTCTGATTTCCCTGAATAAGAACAAGCTGTCCTTCCTGCAAACTTATATTTGCTGCTTTCTGCACATCTGGCTGCGATGTTATTCTCTGGCTTTCCTGCACCAGCAGACTTTGCAGCACGGAATCCCACTGACAGAATACTGGCTTTTCTGTTACTTCTGTATTTTCCTTCGGATCAGAATCATTTTCAATGGCAGTTTCACTATTTTCCGAGACCTCTGTCTCTTCTTTTTCATTTCTGCTGTCCTGAACTGCATTCTGCTCTTTCTGTTCTTCCAGAAGCTTTCGGAAATCTTCATTTGATTCCTCCGAATGCTCCGTTCTGTCTGCCCTGGCGCTCACACGTATACTCTGCATCATCCTGCTAATATCCAAGTGTCCCAATTTCTTTCTCCTCCTTTCTGTCATATTTTATATAGTAAACTGCATTGCAGTATTACCCGATCAGTCTTTCTATTGCATTTTTGGTAGAGACAAATTCTTCAATAAATAATTCTTCCTGCTTTTGTACTGCTTTTTCATATTCTTTCAGCTTTTTCTCTTTCAGCTTATCGATGGAGGACGTCTCCTGCTTCGCCTCCACAACTTCACTGCGCTTTTTCTCTTCGCGCTCTCGCCAGACGCTGAGTTCTTCCCTCTTTCTCTGAATTTTCAGACCAAGAGAATCCAGATAATGTTCATATGTATAAATGTCCGCGATTTTCATTCCATGAAGCTTCTGTCTGTTAAACTCTGCTGTACATGCTCTGTGCTCCTCTTCAAGCAGTTCTATTTCCCGCTCACACTGATGCAGGCTGGCAAGCACTCTTGCATGTTCTCCTTTCAGGTTCTCCAAAACCTGTTTTTTGAAGTTCAGTACATTATCCAACGAAAAAAAGAATTTCTTCATTGCTCTTCTCCTTTATTTTTGCACCTTTCTACGGCAAAATCACCTCAGAATTTCCTGCATTTTCCGGAACGATTCCTCATAGGAAAAACTTTCTCCCACTTTCTGCATCAGGAATTCATTTACTTTGTCAATTTTTGAAATTGCAAAATCAAGCTTCGGATTCGTGCCGGCTTTATAGGCGCCGATCGAAATCAAATCTTCATTTTTCGCGTAAACACTCAGAATATCTCTCAGCTGTGACGCTGCTTCTTTGTGTTCTTCCGCAACGATATTGCTCATCAGACGCGAAATGCTCGCATTGATGTCGATTGCCGGAAAGTGATTTTCATTTGCAAGCTTTCTGCTCAGTACGATATGTCCGTCCAGAATACCCCGGACAGTATCTGCAACCGGCTCATTGGTATCATCTCCTTCTACCAGCACGGTATATACCCCCGTGATAGATCCCTTTTCAAACTTCCCGCTCCGCTCAAGCAGTTTCGGAAATTCTGCATAAATGGAAGGAGTATATCCTCTTGCAACCGGCGGCTCTCCGATTGCAAGTCCAATCTCCCTCTGCGCCATGGCGAATCGCGTGAGCGAATCCATCATCAGAAGGACGTCCTTCCCCTGGTCCTTGAAATATTCTGCAATGGTCGTTGCCACAAGCGGACATTTCATACGAAGCATTGCCGGCTGGTCAGAAGTCGCCACGACAAGGACGCTGCGCTTTAATCCCTCCGGTCCAAGATCCTTTTCAATAAATTCCCGGACCTCACGTCCACGTTCTCCAACGAGCGCAATGACATTGATGTCCGCCTTCACATTTCTCGCAATCATTCCAAGCAGAGTACTCTTTCCGACACCACTTCCCGCAAAGATTCCGATACGCTGTCCTTTTCCAACTGTATTCAGCCCGTCAATCGCCTTGATCCCGAACTCCAGTGTATCTGTGATCGGGGGTCTGCTCATCGGGTTGATGTAAGAATTTTCCACGTAATAATATCTCGGGGACGGGAACTCTCCCAGATCATCCATCGGAGCGCCGGTCGCATCAATGATGCGTCCCCGCAGAAACTCTCCCACCGGGATCTTCAGCCGCCGTTTCGTATTTCTCACAAAACTTCCCGCTGACACCCCGCTCAGATTATCGTATGCCATCAGCTGCATCTTGTCATTTCTGAATCCAACAACTTCTACCGGGATCTGTTTATGCTTCTCCTCGTTATAGATCATTGCGATATCTCCGATACTCGCTCTGTTTCCCGATGACTCCATCGCCATCCCTACAACATTTTCAATTTTTCCTATGTAACTGACCGTCTCTGCCTTCCGGATCAGTTCCGGCAATTTTTCAAACATGATCCCTTCTCCTTAGCTATACTCTCGCATTGTTCAGAATATCTTTAATATTCTCCAGCTGCGTGCCGACGCTTGCGTCAATGATCTCATCCGGAAGTTCTATAATACATGTTCCTTCCTCGCCATTATCCATTGTGATCACTTTCACATTATCCGACAGCTTCGACAACGCCTCCAGAAATTCCTCGTCTACACTCAGGGAAATTCCCGTATTGCATTTTGTGACATAAATCTTTGCCCACTGTTTTTTTGTTATCTTATCTGTCGCCGCAAGTATCATCCGCTTTACAATATCCCCGCTGGAACGGATACTTGTCTGTATGATTTTTTCCGCCACAGTCAGGGAGATTTCCTTCAGATTATCAACATACCTCTCCAGAATCTTCTCTTTTTCTACTGTGACGCTCTGAATGACATCCGCCATATTTGTCTGAAATCTTCGGATCTCTTCATTTAAAATCTGACGGTGTTCCTCATACGCCTGTCTGAGTCCCTCTTCCCCGCCTTCTCTTTTGCCCTGCTCATAAGCTTCCTCACGGAGCAGTTCTGCCTGTTCTCTGGCATCATTCAGAATCTGCCTCGCCAGCATCTCTGCCTGCTCTGTCCGTTCATCCGCTGTAAAGCTTTCTTCTGTCAGCGCCTCTTCTTCTGCAGTCTGCGTCTCTTCTATCTGAAATCCCGCAAAGAAATCATACGGAAGGACCTGCTGCTCCTGCCCGGCGCTTTTCATTACCTTAGACAATGATCTCATCCTTTCCGCTCTTAACGATAATCAGTTCGCCCGCCTCTTCCAGTCTCCGGATCACAGCAACAATTCTCTGCTGTGCTTCCTCAACATCTCTCAGACGTACATTGACTGTAATTTCAAGGTCGGCCTGAATGCTCTCAGCCATACGGCTGGAAACATTCGCAAAGATAAGCTCTTTGATTCTGTCATCAGAACCTTTCAGTGCGTATACGATATCTTTAATATCACATTCACGGATAAATCTCTGAATAGATCTGTTGTCCATAGAAACAATATCTTCGAAGACAAACATCTTTTTGCGGATCGTGTCTGCAAGTTCCACATCTTCTTTTCCAAGTTCATCAAAGATATATTTTTCATTTCCACGGTCCATATGATTCATGACATCTGCAATATAATCAATACCGCCAATCGTCGTGTAATCTGTCGTAAGAATATTCTCAAACCGCTTCTTCAGCGATTCCTCTACGATCTTAATCGCGTCCGGGGATGCGCTCTCCATCCTCGCCACGCACTCCACAACTTTGATCCGCTTCTCCTTCGGAAGTTCACTGATCACAGTTGCCGCCTGATCCGCCTCTGCATAGGAAAGTACAAGCGCGATTGTCTGCGGTCTTTCATGCTGCAGAAAGGAAAAGAGATTTTTCACACTGCTTTTTCTGATAAATTCAAACGGTCTTGTCTTCAGCGATTTCGACAAACGCTCCAGAAGCGCATGGGCTGTCGCTTCTCCAAATGCTTTTTCCAGTACCGCTCTCGCATATTCCATTCCACCGTCTGTAACAACTTTCTGTGTCAGACATGTCTTGTAAAATTCATCCAGCACTTCTTCCGTCTGTTCCGGGGCAACATGCCCAAGCTTTGCTACCTCGATCGTAAGCTTCTCAATGTCGCTTTCACTCAGATATTTATAAATCTTGGATGCCTTATCTGCGCCGAGCGAAACGATGACCGCTGCCGCTTTCTGTTCCGGCGTCAGTTTATTCTCCATTTCCATCGCCTCCATTCAGCCAGTTTTTCAACAGCTGTGCAGATATCTCCGCATTCTGTTCTGCAAATTCACGGATATTCCGCTTCAGTTCCATTCCACGGTCGTTCTGAATCTCCTGAAGCTCCTGATTCATATCCATCATTGGCGGATATTCATCACTGGAAACTTCCGTTTCCTCTTCCGCTGCAAGCGCATTTTTCTTCTTTCTGCGGATTATCAGGATAACTACAACTGCCGCAATCACAAGCAGCACTCCCGCTGCAATCAGCGCCCAGAATAACGGTGATCCTACAAATCCGTCTTCCGCCTTTCCGCTTACTTCCTGATCTCCCTCTCCGTCTTCCTCTCCTTTATAGAACGGAGCTGTTGCGATCGAGATCTTTGCCGCCTGGTCTTCTGCCGCGATTCCCGATGCATTTGCCACCAGCGAACGTACCTGCTGTTCATTCAGATCTCCATACCCATTTCCATTGATGACTACCGAAATTGTCAGATCATCAAGCGCTCCCGGATCAATCTGCCCCTGCTCTTTGATCTGGTCTACAAGAAATTCTCGGGATACACTCTCACTGTTTGCATTTGCCGTCCCCGCGGTGCTGTCTGTATTATACTGAGGTGTGTCTGCATTGGTTTCTGTTCCCGGTACTCCCGCCGTTCCATTTCCGGAGTTTGACTCCTCTTTGTACGTCTCTTCTTTCCCTACGATTCCCGCTTTATCATTCTGGTTAATCTTCTCCGGTGTCGAATAGGTTGTGGATTCCCGGATCAGTCTTTCCATATTAATCTCTGCTCTTGCGGAAACCCTTACATTTTCTTCCCCATACACAGATCCCAGAATTTTCATAACCCTCTGGGCGATCTGGTCTTCCACAACTTTGGCAATTTCTTCCGCATCAGAACTTGTAGCTGCCGCTCCGGTCTCCCCCGAGATGTCATTCCCATTTCCATCAAAAACAGCTACGTCTTCCATCGCCATGTTCGGGATACTCTTCGATACGAGGCGCTGGATTGCCTCAGCCTGCTCCTTTGTCGGAGAACCTCCGTCCTCCATCGTAACTACAGCGCTTGCGCTTGATTTTTCTTTTGCTTCGTCATTCAGCGCATATTTGCTTTCTTCTCCGAGCGCGATCGTTACCTTTGCATCTTTCACACCGTCAAACAGACGGATGGTCGATCCGATCCGGTCCTGCAGTTCGTATAATTTATACGTGTTTTTATCCGAATCTGTTGTCATCATTCCTGCATTTTCTTTAAATGTATCATAGGTAAATCCACTTTTCGGATATCCCTCCTGCACAAGCTTTGCCTTCGTCACATCCAGCTGGTCTTCCTGGACAAGAATTGTGGAATCATCCTGATATTTAAACTCTACACCGTCTTCCTGAAGTCTTGCAACTACTTCCTGCGCTTCCTCCGTTCCAAGTCCTGAGAACAGTACGCCATACGGTTTATTATTCAAAATAAACGCAGCCGCAACCGCCCCGATGAGCAACACAGCCGCTCCTGCAATAATGAGCTTTTTTGTTCTGCTGCTCAGCTTTCCTGTAAATTCTTTTATCTGATTTATCTTTTCTTTCATTGTTTCAAAATTCTCTCATTTCTATCGTCATTCTGCCGGCAGTTTTTCTTACCCGCTCTACAAGTTAATTCTCATAATCTCATTGTAAGCATCCAAAGCCTTATTACGCAAAGAAACAAGCATATCCACAGCAATCTGCGCCTCTGAAGCCGCAATCATTACTGAATGTGCATCTTCAATCTGCCCGGTTGCCAGAAGGAACTGCTTATTTACCAAATCATCCTCTGTCGTTTTTACATTATTAACGGCGTTCTCAAAAATCCCTTTGAATGCAGATACGCCTGCCTGTGTTTTACTCTGCTGTGTACCGGTAATCCCCTCGCCGATCCGTAACGGCTGTATTGGTGTTATGAACATCTCACTCATCCGTCTTTTCCTCCTTATTGTCCTTTAATCGCACTTCTGTATCTTGTAATATCGCTGCTTACCGACTGTATCATATACTGATAGTGCAGCGCTGTCCTGGACAACTCTGTATACTCAAAATCTGCATTCACATTATTCCCGTCCACTCTCGCGGAACTGTTCTGGCTCAGAACACGGTAATCTGACTCTTCAATCGCCTGCCTTACTTTTCCAGGATCTCCTGCGGATGCCGCCGCTTCCATCTTCCGGCGAAAAGTGTCCTCAAAACTGACTGTTTTTTTCTTATATCCCGGCGTATCCACATTTGCAAGATTATTTGCAGTTACTTCCTGCTTTTTCCATAAATAATCCAGTGATTTCTGTGCCATCGATATCGTATTTCCCAATTTCATTTTGTTCACTTCCTTCTCAATATACAAATCTCTTTCATATTAACAAACTTTTCGATGTTTTTCTACCTTTTTCGACAATGTATTTAAAAAAAATATGCAGTTCTTTCCTATAAAAGAGTAGTCGCATCTTCTCTGGAATAAGAAAGCAGCGACTGATTTGCCATCATCATCCGATTCTGCATCTGCTGCCGCATCAGTTCGACAAGATAAAGGGCATCCTGCATGTCAATCCCCGCATTACCGGACATACCATTTTGCAACCCCGCCTGCAAGTATCCGCCGGTCCGTGTATTCTGTCCTCCGCCCCGGTTTGTAACTACCATCTGGTCTGCGGAAAGTTCCATCCCCATGTACTCCCGTATCCTGCGAATATAATTCTCTGTCTCCGGGAACGGCGGCACTCCGCCATACTTCTCCACGTTTCCACTTCCGGCATTATAAGCAGCGAGCGCAAGATCGATATCTCCGTTATACTGCTTCAGCTTATCGGAAATGTATTTTGCCCCGCCCATAATATTACTTCGTGCATCAAAAGGATCCTCCACACCAAGAGCGCTCGCAGTACCTGGCATCAGCTGCATCACACCCTGCGCCCCTGCCGGCGAGACCGCACCTGCATCAAATCCGGACTCTGCCTTTCCGATTGCTTTCAGGAGCATTACCGGTACATCATACAGCTGTGCCGCCTCCTCAAAAATAGCATCCATACTCTCCGGAACCCCCAGATCCTGCGCAGTATTCCGGAACGTCTGTGCAAAATTTTCTGCATTCCCAACTACACTCCCTGCATATTTCTGACTATATTTATCGGATACTGACTGTGTCTGACTGAAAATATTGCTCATATACCGGTACCACTGACTATAAAGTAGATAATCTGTTTCCATAACCTGTCTTCTCCTGCCTTTTTCTTATTCAGATATTCACCCAAACGTAATATCGCTTCTATTTGTATTCCTATTATAATACCACTTTTTTCGACTATTTTAAAGCCTTTTCGACTATTTTTATTCACTTTATCCCGGCAGCCATACCCCCCCCCTGGATTTTTCTGATAATACAAAAAAAGCGCCGCAAAATCATATGAATTTATGATTAAGCGACACTACTTTCACTCTTTTTTATTTTATCTGTTCTGCCGGATAACACCGTTTGACACCATTTCGCAGACCAACACAATGCGCGCACGACTCACTGCTCTTCTGTGCAAGCATCCTGCGCACTCTCTCTTTTTTCTCTTCCAGAGAAATATGTTCATCTGTCAAAGGCACATATTCATCCGGATTTCTTGGGATAATTCCCTGGCGCATTCTCCAGTAAGACCGTGAGCAGGAATGCAGTTCCCCTTCATTGATCAGAAAATATTTCCCAACACTGTGAATGCACTGCGAACTCATGGCATCCCGCTCTTTTCGTGTATATATCTTCTTGGAATGATCTGTGAAATCGATCCAGCCATCAAAATACAGATCATCTCCGTGGAAATTTGAAACACGGTACGGAATTTTTCTTTCTGAAAGCTGCGCTTCCACCAATCCGATTTTTGCAGACAATTCTCCATAATCACTCAGTACAATTCTTGTCCGTTCACGGTTTTCCTCAAACACAGAAAGCACTTCTTCCGGGATCCGTAGCGTCCCATTTGTCACAAAATCTACACGCCCGATCCGCTCCGGCGCATAGGTATACACTTTTTTAAGAATCGGAACAAGTTCCTGATTCATCAGCGGCTCTCCTCCAGTGACCGTAAAAATATCCACATGATCCACAATCTGGAAATAATTCTCCAGCACTCTTTCTGCTTCCCCAAATGTCACATCTTTCGGACGTAATATGGGATAAATGCCAGACACAATTTGCACTTCAGCGTACACCTCTGTGTTACACAAAATCCGGTTCTTTTCAAGTTTATCGTATGTTCCATTTTTCCTCCTGCCAGCTTTTCTTTCGCTCCGTTATATCGTTTCTTTATGTAGTTTCTGTCGGCTGATGAGAAATACAGTATCTCATTTCTATCCATTCGCCCGCCTTTTCTTCCGCCGAAAATCCCCGGGAACGATAAAAATCAACCGCTTTCTGATTTGCTTCCAATACCTGAAGCCTGATTTCCGTAAATCCTCTGCTCCCCGCCTCGCGCACAATCTCCTGCATCAGCTTCCTTCCGGCTCCTTTTCTCTGATATTCTGTAAGAACTCCGAAAGAAGAGAGAAAGCACTGTTTCCCCTGATTCATATAAACAGCGGCATTTGCAATATCTCTTCCACCTTCCACCGCATAGTACAGTTCCGCATGCGCCGCAAGCTTTTTTGCATACATTTCCACATCCACGCGCTCTGATAATTTTGGCATCAGTATATCATCCAGCTCCCGCAATATCTTTTCAACCCTCTGCTGCTTGCAAGGTGACATGTCATGCTCTATTTTCAATTTCATCTCCACCTTCTATTCTGTACTCTCCGGCATCGTACCGTCTCTGCCAAATGTTTCTCATTCTCTCTAAAAGGTACGGTAGTTCTTCATCATCGTCCGTATCCGGTCAGGCGAATTGAACATCATTACATCAATCACAGACAATCCCGGTTCAAACCCCTCTCTGTTCTGTCTGTATGCTTCCAGTTCCATCTCCTGAAAAAACAGCCGGATTCCTTCTTTTTCATATTTCGCCCGGTCAAAAAATTCGCTTCCTCCCGGTGGATTCCAGTATTCCACGGCATCCGGAATGCACTTACATATATTCAGCGCCCACTCGTCAGAAGCATGAACCGGTTCTATCTCAAGATTCATCTCTGAAAAAATTTCGATCGGCGTATCAATTCCAAGATACTTACACACCGCTCTCAGACATTCCAGATCCAGCTCTGCAATCCGACCGGCACGACACTCCAGAGCCTGGACGACCAGCTCTTTCACCTGCTCATAATATGGCGCTTTTTTATAATGCTCCAGCTGGGCTTCCAGTTTTCTCCTCCAGTCACTGCGTTCCTCAATCCGAATCTCACGGATCTTTGTTTTCTGCGAATGCTTTTGCAGGGGAACCCGGATATACTGCCATCCTCCGGACGGCTTTAAAATACGGTTCCTTTCAATCCATCCATGCCGGATAAACTGCACTTCATCAAGCAATATGAAATGATCCACTTCATTTATCAAAGAGAAATAGCCGATATACGGGAAAAAATACGGCTGCATAATTCCGATCTTCACTTTCTCATCTTCTCCTTATTCTATCTGTTCCGCTGCCGGATATTTTTTCACGTGATCCGTCAGCCCCGTACAAAATGCACATGATGCCGTTTTATCTGCGCGGAGCATTTTTTGAAGTTTCTCTCTTTCCTTCTCAATACTTTCCTCTCCGCAAAGGTCGAGAAATTCTCCTTCCACTTTTGGAATGATTCCCTTCAGCATCCGGTAAAACGACCTTGTACATGTATGCAGTTCCCCTCTCCCGATGATAAACTTTTTCTCTTTATGAAATACACACGACTGCGCCTGACGCATAATCTCTTCTTCTGTAAAATGAAGCTGCTCATGTCCCCGGCAGTCTATCCAGCCATAACGGTTCTCCTCCGTGTAAAGAATCGTCTGTTCTTTCAGTCCTGCTTCGCAAAGTTTTCTGTAATTTTCTTCAGCCTTGTGCGACAATCCATTTCCATAATCATTAATAATCACTCTTGTCTTTTGCGGATATGTCTTCCAAATCTGTATCAGCGCATCCGGAAATACGATGGTTCCATTCGTAATAAAAATAATCTTTTCTTTGATCTGATTCTCATAGCGGTAAACTTCTTCCATAATTGGCACAATTTCCATATTGGTCAGAGGCTCTCCACCCGTGATTGAAAATTTCCCCACTGTATCAGCCAGCGAAAAATACTTTTTCAGAATCTTTTTTGCTTTCTCCAGCGTCAGAACTTCAGGATTCTCATAATATGGCACATAGGACAGACACAGCCGACACTTTAAACTGCATTTTTCCGTCACCATCAGAGAGGTGCTAAGAAGGTGGATCTTCTCTTTTTCAGCTTCTTTTTCCATCTCTACAACCTTCTTCATCTCGTCAAATGCCAGTCCTGCTTTCTGTTTTACTTCCGGAATCCTTTTCTTCAGCCTCTCACGGATTGCCGGAAGCTGTGTATAACAAAGATCTGTCAGTTTTATCATTTTTTCTTTCTGTCCTGGTTCGCACACAAATTCACCCACGCCGGACAAATCTGCAAATCCATACATCTTTGTGCTTGGAATAAACCCCGGCTCATAAGTCATAAATACGGTCGGCACATACTGACTGACTGCCGCCACAGAAGCATGCACTCTTCCCGTTACCATCATATCAAACTGTCCGATCAGAGATTTCGTCATAACCGGAAGATACGGTCCCGGAAGACAGATCAGGTCTTCCTCATTTTCTATCTTTCCTCTCTTCAGAACAACTTCCCTGAGCTGGCACAAGATAGGATAATCCCGCCCATTGATCAGTTCGAAATCCGGCGGAAGATGAAAGCCATTCGTATGGGAGATCAGTACAACCTTTGCTTTGAGGTCACAGATCATATGTTCAATCACCTCTGCAAACACTTCATACTGGCTGTCACTGCGCGGCCACATATCATACGGACCGACCGGCATATTAAAACCGCCAATCGTAAATCCAATGACCTTCTTTGTTTCATCTGTCTTTCGGATCATTTTCATGACAGCTGCAAATTCTTTCTGCTGCTGTTCATTCAGCTGCGGTGTATACAAAAACGCCGGGCACGCAAAATCTTTTACATGGTCATTTACAAATCCCCATTTTCTCATATTCGCAGTAGAAGTCGGCTCTCTGTTTACAACAAGATCAAATCCCTGGTACACTTCCTTCGCAAAATCAACTGTCTTCTCATCTGAAAATGGTCCGGGGGTTCCTGCAAATAAGACGGTCTTACTGCCAAGAAGCTGTGCTGTACGCATTTTGAAAAGATCTACCAGAAATCTTGCATGCCCCACATGCTCTGCGTTGTCTCCCCACATATCTCCTGATACGTTAACGACCAGTTCACACTGCCGCACCGCTTCCATATAAGGCGTTGTCTTTTTATATGCAGGATCACTCAGAAGCCTTTTTGCAATCTCCCACTCTTCCCTTGCCCGCTCCAGATCATCTTCTTTCCATTCATAGTAAAACCCCATCGGAAGCACAGTCACTTGTTCTTTCTCCACAAACTCCGCCGTCATCTGAAACGTTGTCAGAATCTCTGCTTCTGGAAATACTCTGTGCAGTTCTCGAAACAACGGCTCTATAATATAATAATTTCCTATATTCCCAAACTCCAGACGCCCCCAGTGAAGCGTGCAGAGTCCCGTCACTAATATTTTCATTTTGCCTCCATTCTGCATTTCAGAATCTGCTCACAAATTCTGTCAATCTGCTCTTCTGTCAGAGACGGATCAACCGGAAGCGTCAAAATATGTCTGGACACATATTCTGCAACCGGTGTCGCTCCACTCCTTGCAACCCCTTTATAACATTCCAGTGTATTTAACAGCGGGTAAAAATACTTCCTGCTGTAAATCCCCTCTTCCTTAAGCCTGCTGTAAATCTCATCTCTGTCTGCCCCAAATTCTTCCGTAAACAATACGGGCATATATGCATAATTGGATGAAGCCTCTTTCTGTTGTTGTAGTAAAACAATCCCTTTCTGCCCATACAGCCGCTCCCTATAGTGTCTGATCACCTGGCCTCTTGCACGAATCGCACTATTTATCTGCTGCAAATTGCACAGCCCCATTGCAGCCTGAAACTCATTCATCTTTGCATTTGCTCCAATATATGCAATCTCCTCCTCCGACTGGATTCCAAAATTTCTCAGATACCGGAGTTTCTCTGCCATTTCTTTATTCTTCGTCACTACCGCTCCGCCTTCAATAGTATTGAATACTTTTGTCGCATGGAAACTGAAAACAGACGCATCTCCATACATTCCAACGCCTTTTCCCTTATAGGAAACGCCAAATGCATGCGCTGCATCATAGAGTACTTTCAGTCCATGCTTTTTTGCAATCTCTTCTATCGCCTCAACATCACAGACGCTTCCATACACATGCACCGGAAGAATCGCAGTTGTTTTCTCCGTAATCATTTTTTCAATCTGTGTCACGTCAATCGTATAGTCTCTGTAATTAATGTCGCAGAATACCGGAGTCAGACCGCTTCTTGCGATTGCATGCGCTGTGGAAGCAAATGTAAACGGAGTCGTGATCACTTCTCCGCACAGCCCCAGCGCCTGGATTGCCAGTTCCAGCGACATATGTCCATTACATAATAAAGTCAGATAGGGAACTTTCAGGTATTCTTCCAACCTTTCCGTCAGTTCCTTATGGTACTTCCCATTATTTGTCAGCCAGTGACTGTCCCAGATATCTCTGAGCATTTCACAATACGCTTCGTAGGACGGCAGCAATGCTTTCGTCACAAAAATTTTTTCTTTATCCATTTTTATATTTCCTTTAAGATTTCCCTGCAAAGTTCGCAAATATTCTCTTCATAGGGATACACTGCCTGAGCCGCATATGCAAGTTCCCGCGCATGCTCTGTCTCTCCGATCAATGCTGACAGATACATTCTGTAATATCCAACATATTCATCCTCCGGAAATACTTCTGCAAGTTCTTCCAGCCTTACGGCAGCTACATCCAGTTTCCCATTCTCTGCCGCTTCCGAAAGAGCATCCTCCATCTCATGAATTGTCTGTTCCGGTATTCCTCCTGCAAGTATGTCAATTATTTCTCTGCGGTCACCTTCTAATAATTCTCCTTGTTCCTTCCACGTCAGATTTCCAAACGCCTCTTCTCCGTCTGTTCCAAGATAATAAGGATCCGAAAGAAATTCTCTCCCGAAAAAGTGGATATTTCCTTCGTCAAGAACAGCAGACAACAGCAGAAAGAATGCATTCTGTTTCCGTTCCCGGCTTCTTAAATAACTCTGATACAGACGCACAAGCCAAAACTGACTGTACTCAGCAGTCTGCACCTCTCCATCCGGCAGGATTTTTTCTATAAACTGAAATACAACCTCCACAATTTCAGAAAAATATTCCATCAGATATATTCCCACACGCTGATTCCTGAAAATTTCCTGCGCATAATCTATTTTTTCAGACACTGTCATTTTCTCACATTTTTCAAGGCAGGATAAAATATCATACATATGTCCCCAGTGTACATTTTTCAGGTATTCTCTATTTTCTTCCGTATCTATTCCAGATTTTTCGAGAAATGTCATTGCCTTCTCATATAAAATGTCCGCATCGCCAATCCTTCCCCGTTTCACATTACTATGGAACTGGGAATGTTCTGAAATCTGATAGTAATACAAGGGTTCATTAATCCCCGCAATCCGCTCACAGTGATTCAAATATCCGAACATCCTCCATGTATCTTTGGATAAGCACAGGTTTTCCGGCTCTTTACAAACTTCTTCATAATATTTGTCATAAATTTCTGTCCGTATTAGCTTTCCCCAAAGTGTGCGAAATGCCGGATATACGCTCTTAAAATAAGGTTCCAGTCCTTTTTTATTTTCTGCACAAAAGGTTGCGATCTCCCTTTGCCCCACAGCTCTGAGCGTTTCTGCCTGAAAAAACAGACATCCGGCAACAACAAGATCTGCATCATTCTCCTTCGCTTTACGGTACATCCTCTCCGCAAACTCAGGATCCAGTATATCATCATGATCTATAATCGAAATATACTCACTCTGAAACTGCGGCCACCAACCTCGTTCGTAATACATCACCCCCTCATCTGTCACAAAGGGTTTCTCATTATGTACATACCTGATCCTTGGATCTTTCTTCACATACTGGCGAATAATCTTATCTGTCCCATCTGTGGACGCATTATTCCTAATGATCAGCCGTATATCCGGCTCAGTCTGCTTACGAATACTCTCTATTGTCCGTCTGATAAATTTCTCACTGTTAAATGCCAGCATAAGAAATGTAATTTTTGCCTGTTTCAATTCCTTCTCCTTCCTTTCGATTTATCTTTCTTACTGAACTATCCAGTCTCTACCAAATAGCATTTTGTATATTCTATAATTAGACAGATTTTAAAATTTTGTCTCTCATTTTCAATATCTCAATATCTTCCGGTAAAATTGTCAAAAGCTGTTCTATAACTGGCGCTGCCTGCTGATATTGTCCCTGAAGCAGCATAGTGCGGATTGCTTCTTTCATTTTTTCTCCCAAAGCACATAGCTCTTCCTGATTTTCCCGGTTCATTTCTGCCTTCTTCTTCATTTCACGAACTAATTCATTAATAATACCGGTAAACTCCGGGCAAATCTGAAGCATCTCCCTGAACATACGTATACATGCCACGTATTCTCCTTCCTTACTTAGTTCAAGACTTTCCAGCATTAAAATCGCAAAGCGGGCTTCTTTGGGAAGCAACATTTTATTCTCTTTCTCAAAGATCTCTTTCTTATAAAATTGCTGATAGAATTCCAACACACATTCACAATACTTATAAAGCCTCTTTTGAAGTCTTTCTTCAATCAACCCTTCCTGAAAAAGTTCCTTTTCCAAGACTTCCTTTTGAAGCCATAGAAAATATGCAGCAGGAATCTCTTTTCTCTCCTGAAAATTTCTCTGTACACTTTTTATATCCAGAAGATCCATTTCTTCGACTGCACTCGTGACACATGACTGCCACGATAACAAGTCCATTTTCTTTGCTACTGTCAACAGGTCAAAATTATTTTTAATTCCAATTTGAATCAGCTGCTTTCGCAGATAATTGTTCTCAACCTCCTCTGAAGCCTTCTGGAAAATCCGCACAACATCTTTATTGTCCAATTCTATATTCATCATCAGATTCTGTAATAATAAGTACGGAGAAGGATAAGAAAATTTCCGCAATATATCTTCCAGCATTTTCCCAAACTTTTCTTTCCAGACATCTAAATAAGGATAATATTCCTCCATTATATGCTCTTCATTCCATGGCAGAAGCTCAAGAAAATATTTCACTTCCTCTTCTTTTCCTAACGAAAGCGCAGCCACAACACAATTGCATCTTCCTGCGTATAAATGTCCGGAGTCTTTTATTTCTCTCTCCGATATCCCTGGATACTCCTGCTCTCTCCAAAGTTTTTTGTTCCGGTCCATATACTGAAGCAGTTCTTCAAATTTTTTGCCATATACAATAGTTTCCTCGTACCGCTTTGCTTCCACACAGATAGAAATCAAAATACTATACAGCTTCAGACACACAATTTCCCTTGGCATCTCCTCCGTCAGCATCGCATCAATCTCCTGGACTGCTGTTTTTAAATCACCTTTGCCTTTGAGGATCGTCGCATAATATACCCTGAACCAATCCTGACAAAAAGAATTTTTCTGCGTCGTGCAAAGCATTCTTCCTTTTTCACAATATTTTTCTGCATCGTCCCATTCTTCCAAAATGCAATATTCATTTACAATCTGCATATAGTTTTTCAAATATTGTGGATTTTTTTCCATATCTCTTAATATGGCAGGTATATTTCTTTCTGTTTTCTTTGTTTTTCCTTTTCCATTACTATTGACATAGCCGTAATGATGTACATAAGAATCCAATATTTTGCAAGGCATACCCGCCGGAAGAAGTTCCTCATGAATCGGATTTTGAAAGTGAAGCTTTTCACTGATCCGGCTCATCCTATATGCATGAAATTCCATGTAACCTCTCCCCTGCCAGTTTCTGTAATTACGCACAGCATACATCGCAGTCTGATACTTTTTGTACTCTCCACTCAAAAAAAAACGGACAATTTCTTCAGTATCTTCAAACCATTCATCATCGTCCAAAAACAAAAACCATTCTCCGCGCGCCTCCCGCAGTCCGCAGTTTCTCGCTGCCGAAAAATCGTCGCACCACTCAAATGGAATAATTCTATCGGTATACTTTTCGATGTTTTTTCTCACTTCGGGATCCTTTCCCGTAAACACTACAATTAATTCACTGGGAACTTTTCGCCTCAATTCACTCAGAGAATCCAGACATCTCTCCTGAAATCCCCCTCGATCCGATACTAATAAAGAAATACTAAGCTTTATATTCATCTTTCTTTTCCTTCCTGCTAATTTCTTCATTCTTTTTTAAAGCAGACGCTTTCTTTTTTACATAAATAATTTATGTAAAAAAGAAAGCGCCCATCCAGTGGACCAGCGCTTTTTTCTTTGTTTCTTTCTTCTAATTACTGTAATAACTGAAGAACTCCCTGAGGAACCTGATTTGCCTGAGCAAGCATAGCCTGAGAGGACTGTACAAGAATATTATTCTTTGTATAAGCCATCATTTCTTTTGCCATGTCTACGTCACGGATACGGCTCTCAGCAGCTGTAATATTCTCTGTCTGAACACCCAGGTTATTGATTGTATGTTCCAGACGGTTCTGCAGTGCACCAAAATCAGCTCTCATGCTTGAAACTCTATCAATAGCATTATTGATTGATGTGATCGCTGTCTTAGCTCCGGCAGCAGTAGAAATATCAATCGTATTAATTGTTAAAGCTGTGGAATCCATCTTACCAAGTGATACTGTCACTGCATTTCCTGCATCCACACCTTCACCTACATGTAAAGCAACAGATCCTGTTGCAGCAGCAAATAATTTTGTTCCGTTGAAGTTTGATGTAGAACCGATACGGTCAACTTCATCTCTTAATGCCTTAATTTCTTTCTGCATTTCTTTTCTGTTGGCATCAGAATATGTACCGTTGGCTGACTGTGTAGCAAGCTCTACCATACGGTTTAACATAGAGTGAACTTCTGTTAAAGCACCTTCAGCTGTCTGTACTAAAGAAACACCGTCCTCTGCGTTCTTCTGTGCTGTCTGAAGTCCGGTGATCTGTGATCTCATCTTTTCAGAAATAGCAAGTCCGGCAGCGTCATCACCAGCGCGGTTGATTCTGTAACCTGAAGATAACTTCTCTAAGTTTTTAGATACTGAACTATTGTTTGTCATTAAGTTTCTGTGTGCATTTAATGCTGCAATGTTGTGTTGAATTCTCATAATTAATTTCCTCCTTGAATCTGTTTACCGAAAGCTTCCCTGCTTTCAGGCGACGTATAATTATTCATATTCTTTCTAATACTATGAATAATCTATGTACTCTCCTAACATGTAAAAAAGTAGTGATTTTGCACATTACAGACCGCCGGCGTAGTGTCCAGTAAAGTACCATTTAATGGAAAAATAAGAGATTTACAAAAAGGCACTGACCATTTGTAAAACAGTCAATGCCTTTTTGAAATGTATTTATTGCATAAAAGTTTATTTTTTTAATAACGTATAAAAATACTGCCCGGAACAAACCGGACAGCATAAATTTTATTGTATTCAATTACTGTAATAACTGAAGAACTCCCTGCGGAACCTGGTTAGCCTGAGCGAGCATAGCCTGAGAAGATTGAACAAGAATATTATTCTTTGTATAAGCCATCATCTCTTTTGCCATGTCTACGTCACGGATACGGCTCTCAGCAGCTGTGATGTTTTCGTTCTGAACACCTAAGTTGTTGATAGTGTGTTCGAGGCGGTTCTGTAAAGCACCGAGGTCAGAACGGATGCTGGATACAGTATCAATTGCGGAGTTGATTGTATCAATCGCTTTCTTTGCACCTTCTGCTGTGGAAATATCAAGATCAGCAATTCCGAGTGATTTGGAATTCATCGCTTTGATACTTACTTCGATTGTATTTGCTTTATCAGAAGATTCTCCAACATGCAGGTTGATTGTTGTAGTTTTGTCAACATCTTTCTTCTGTTTGAAGATTGCGGCTGTATCCTGACCTGAAATTTCAATTCCGTCTTTATCAAGAGCTTTCTTTAAAGTATCTACATCTTTGAACTTACCATCATCACCAGTAGCGTTGGCATCAAAAGTATATGTTTTACCGTTGATAGTAAGAGAATCTCCGGCTTTCATCTGAGAAAGGTCATATGCCATTCCTTCATCTTTACCTTCAACAAGAGCACCTGCTGCAAGAGCACCATCCGCACCACCGGTAGTACCTTTATCAAATGTAACGTTTGTTACATGAGCAGCATCTTTTCCATTCTCAGCACTTGTAAATTTAATTCTATCAGTATCTTTGCTAATTGTAATACCATAAGACTTCAAAGTATCATCAGCATTAAGT